>JBDTNU010000021.1:0-23364 GCA_039933535.1 Caldimonas sp.
TGGCCTTCGCCACGCCCTTTCCCGGCGGCTACCGCGCCGCCGAACCATCGCGCGTGATGCGCGTGGAGCCGCACCACTACTTCGCGGTCGCCTCGTCGGCACCCGAGGTCGCCGAGAAGCTTGGCGCGCTGGCGCGCGAGCGCATCGGCGGGCTGCAGGGCATCGCGATGCAGCCTCCGAAGGCGCAGGTCACGATCTACGGCGAGCGCTGGGACCCGGCCTGCAGCGATGTGCGGCGCTTTCTCTCGCGCAACCAGATCGTCCACGACTGGCTCTCGCCCGAGACCAGGGACCTCGCGCGTTCCTGGAGCGGCGTCATCCCGGAAGCGAACGAGTGCCCCGTCGTGCGCCTGCCCGACGGCACCCTCTTGTCGCGGCCGACGCTGCGCGAGCTGGCCGTGCGACTGGGCCTGCAGACGCACCCGCGCCACGCCGAGTACGACACGCTGATCATCGGCGGCGGGCCGGCCGGGCTCGCGGCCGCGGTGTACGGCGCCAGCGAAGGGTTGCGCACGCTGGTCGTCGAGCGCGAGGCACCGGGCGGCCAGGCCGGCACCTCGTCGCGGATCGAGAACTACCTGGGCTTTCCGAACGGCGTCTCGGGCGACGAGCTTGGCAGCCGCGCGCTGCAGCAGGCGCGTCGGCTGGGTGCCGAGATCGTCGTCACGCGCCGGGTCGAAGGCATGGACCCGGCAACGCGCGAGGTCACGCTCGACGGCGGCGAGCGCGTGCGTGCGCACAGCGTCATCCTGGCCACCGGCGTCTCGTGGCGGCGACTCGTCATCGACGGATTCGAGCCGCTCATCGGCAAGGGCATCTACTACGGCGCCGCGCGCAGCGAAGCCGCGGGCACGCATGGCCAGGACGTGTACCTGATCGGCGCCGGCAACTCCGCCGGGCAAGCGGCGATGTACTTCGCCAACCACGCGCGCCTGGTGACCTTGCTGGTGCGCGGCGACTCGCTCGAGAAGAGCATGTCGCGCTACCTGATCGAGCAGCTCGCCGGCAAGCCCAACATCGCGGTTCGCCTGAACAGCGAGGTGCACGCCGCGCATGGCCAGGGCCACCTCGAGGCCGTCGACATTGC
Source organism: Caldimonas sp. (assembly GCA_039933535.1). Lineage (GTDB taxonomy): Bacteria > Pseudomonadota > Gammaproteobacteria > Burkholderiales > Burkholderiaceae_C > Schlegelella_A. The sequence continues at coordinate 1,088 of JBDTNU010000021.1, forward strand.
CGATAGGCACGAGAAGACGGTGACGCGCCACGCCTGCGGCGGCCTCTTCGTGTTCATCGGCGCCGACGCCGACACCGGGTGGCTGCCGGAGCAGGTGGCGCGCGACAGGAACGGCTATGTGTTGACCGGCGACGAGGTCATGAAGGCCGGCCGCTGGTCGCACACGCGCGATCCCTTCCTGCTCGAGTCGAGCGTGCCCGGCGTGTTCGCCTGCGGCGACGTGCGCCTCGGACCAATCAAGCGCGTGGCCGCCGCCGTGGGCGAGGGCAGCATGGCGATCGCGTTCGTGCACCAATACATGGTGCGCGAGGGCCTGGCCAGGCGCTGAGCGGCCACGCCCGGCCAGAGCGCGGCGGCACCTCTGGCTGACGTTTAGTAGGAAGACCTATTAATAGATTTGACTATTAATATTGAACCCTACTATTATTGGCCATCAGCGGCCCGCTCGAATCCATGTCAGACGACCTTCGCCCCTTGTCCGAGTTTCTTCACCAGGTCCCTGTCGATCAGGTCCTCGCCAAGAAGCGATGGACGCGCGATGACTGGGTGGTGCTAGGGCTGGACATCCTCGAGAAGGAAGGCGCCAGCGGTATCCGCATCGAGGAACTGGCCCGGCGCTCGCAGCGCACGCCGGGCAGCTTCTACGCCCACTTCAAGAGCCGCGCCGAGTTCATCGACGCCATGCTCAAGGCGTGGGTGGATTTCAAGGTCACGCGCATGATGCGACTCGACTCGCAGCTGTTCCACGAGGGCGCCTTCAGCCTCGAGAGCCTCGCCACCCAGGTCGTGCAAGGGGGCGTGATGGCACGGATGAAGCTCGAGATGGCGATCCGCGAGCTGGCCCTCAACGACGATCGTGCCCGGCGGGTCGTCACGCAGGTCGACACGCATCGCCTCCACAACGCGACTGCGATGCTGAACGCCGAATTCCCTCATGCGCCGCATCCGCAGGTCTTCGCCATGTTGTTCCTCTGGATGAACTACGGTCGCCACTTCGCATTCGTCGACACCAGTGATCAGCAGCTGGCCGATTCGGCTCAACTGGTGCTGCCCGCCTTCGTCCAGATGTACCGGTCGACGGCCGCGGCCTTCAAGGTCCGGGGCGCGCCGAAATGGAAGGCGACGTTCAAGCCGCTCGGCGTCGAACTGCTGCGTAGCGTCGGGCAGATGAATTCCTCACCGGCGCCCGCCGCGCCGCCGCCGCGCGAGCCTGCGGCGGGCAAGCGCCGACGACGAAGCTCCGCAAGCGCTCCCCGGCGCTAGTTCCCTGAGCCGTGGCATGTCGATCGCGTCGCTGACGCGAGGGGCGTCCCTTTGTCCTGCGTTTCTGTCGTCGTCCCGTGAGGAGTTCGCAATGAAGCTCACCGCCCGTTCGGTTCGTGTCCTCGCCGCCCTGGCAGCCGCCCTGTCGCTCGCGGCACCGTCGCTTGCCCAGATCTATCCCGCCAAGCCGGTGCGCATCGTCGTGCCGCATCCCGCCGGCATCGGCGTCGACGTGGAGGCGCGGTTGCTGGCCGCGCTCATGTCGGCCGAGCTTGGCCAGCCCGTTCTCGTCGACAACCGACCCGGCTTCGGCACCCTGCTCGCCATGGAAGCCGTCGCGAAAGCGGCGCCCGATGGCTACACGGTCGGCATCGGCCTGCCATCCAATCTTGCCTCGCACCCCCGGCTGTTCGATCGACCGACGTTCGACGTCGAGCGCAGCCTGACGCCGGTCAGCTTGATGTGGTCGCTCCCCTGGGGCCTCTACGTGAACTCGGCCGTGCCTGCGAAGTCGCTCGCAGAGCTCGTCGCTCTGGCAAAGGCGAGCCCCGACAGCCTGACCTACGCGACCACCGGCGTCGGTACCTTCCAACACCTGACGACCGAGTGGCTGATGTCGCTCATGGGCGCCAAGCTTCGCCATGTGCCCTACGGCACCTCGCCCTGGACCCCTGATCTGCTGAGTGGACGCATCGACGTCGTGCTTTGGACGCTGTCCGGCATGACCGACTACGTCAAGGCGGGCAAGCTTCGCCTGCTGGCCGTGTCCAACGGCAATCGACGCTCCGAGCAAATGCCGGACGTGCCGACGTTTGCCGAGGCCGGGCTTGCGAACTACGACGTGACCGCCTGGGCAGGCCTGGTGGTTCCCGCGGGTACACCCATTGCCGTCATCGAGAAGCTGGCTGCAGCGACCGCGAAAGCGGTGAACAGCGCCTCGTTTCGCGAGCACGTGGCCAAGGGCGGGGGCACGATCGTGGCCAGCTCGCCGGCAGAGTTCGAGGCGCACCTCAAGGCCGAGCGCGCACGCTGGAAGAAGGTCATCGCCGATGCCGGCATCCGGCTGGAGTAGCTCATGCAGCACCCCTCGTGCGCACGCGCGCTCGGCCACGTCGTGCTCGACGTGACGAGCCTGGCTCGGTCCGTGCCCTTCTATGTGCAAGCATTCGGATTGAGGGTCGTCGGCCGCACCGACGAAGCCGACCGCAGCCGCATCGGCGACATCGTGTTCCTGTCCTTCGGCGCCAACCATCACGACATCGGCCTGCGTGAGATGCCGGCCTTCGACAGGCCCGCCGGCGCTGCACACCCCTCGCCCCGAGCCGGCCTGGCGCATGTCGCCTTTCGCCTCGGCGACAGCATCGACGACCTGGAGCAGCTCGTCCGCAGGCTCACGCGGGCGGGGGCCCAGGGCGTGCGGGCTGCCGATCACGGTGCCACCCTGTCGGTGTACTTCAACGACCCCGACGGCTTGGCCCTGGAGGCCTATGTCGGCGACGACACTCTGCCCGACGAACCCCTGTCGATCGTGGCGATGCCCTTGCCGATCGATGTCGATACCGGTGCCCTAGGGCACAACGCCCTGTCGCGTTGGCAAGTGCGCGAAGGCCATTCCTCAGGAAGAGGAGGGACCCAGGTCACGAAGGTGGTTCGCGACTAAAGTCGGTTCGCCGCCAATGCAGCGCTTCACGAACTTGACCCCACTGCGCATCGCCCTCGCCGGCCTCTCCGCCCTTGCCGTGGCGATGGGCATCGGCCGCTTCGCCTTCACGCCGATCCTGCCGATGATGCTGAGCGACGGCGTCGTCGACCTGCCGCGTGCGAGCTGGCTCGCGAGCACGAACTACGTCGGCTACCTCGTCGGCGCGCTGCTCTGCACCTTCGACCCATGGCTGCGCAGAAGGGTCGGCATGCACAAGGCCGCCGACGGCCCGGCGCTCGTGCGCCGCGGCCTCGCCGCCACCGTGCTGCTCACGCTGGCGATGGCCTTGCCGTGGCCAGCCGCGTGGCCGTCGCTTCGCTTCGCCGCAGGGGTCGCCAGCTCCTATGTGTTCGTGTACTCGTCGGGCTGGTGCCTGGCGCAGCTCGCGGCGCGCGGCACGCCTGCCCTCGGCGGCGTGATGTTCGCCGGGCCCGGTGCGGGCATCGTCGCCAGCGGACTGCTGGCGAGCGTGATGGTCTCGTGGCACTGGCGCGCGAGCGCGGCGTGGATCGTGTTCGCGCTGCTCGCCGCGATGCTGAGCGCCGCCGTGTGGAACGTGTTCCGGCACGAGAACGAAGCGGTGCCGAATCGCATCGCGCCACGGCAAGGCAATGCAGCGCCTGCCTCGCCTGCCTCGCCTGCCTGGCCGGCCGCGCCTGCACCAGCGCCTTCTCCAGCGACGCACGACGCGCCGCAGCAGGCGCACGGCAACGCCGAGGTCGCCACCCTCGCCTTCACCTACGGCATCTCCGGCTTCGGCTACATCGTCACCGCGACCTTCCTGCCGGTGATCGCGCGCGCGGCGATCGCCGGCTCGCCGCTCATCGACCTGTTCTGGCCGATCTTCGGCTTCGGCGTGGTGGGCGGCGCGCTGCTCTCCTCGCGCCTGCCCGCCGTGCCCGACCAGCGCCGGCGGCTTGCCGCCGCCTACGTGATCCAGGCGGTGGCCATCGGCATCGGCATCGCCTGGCCCACCGAGGCCGGCTTCGCCATCGGCAGCCTGCTGCTCGGCTTGCCGTTCACCACCCTGACCTTCTTCACGATGCAGGAGGTACGGCGCATCCGGCCGCATGCGGTGGCGAGCACGACGGGGCTGGTGACGGCGGTCTGGGCCGTCGGCCAGGCGCTCGGCCCGCCGATGGTCGCCGCGTTGCTGCACCAGAGCGGCGGCGACGTGCACACGGCTTTCCAGCGCTCGCTCATCGTCGCCGCGGCAGCGCTCCTGGCGGGCGCAGCGATGTTCATCGCCATGACGCGGACCTGGCCGGCGCGGCCGAGCGTCCAGCCTGCGCGCTGAACGGATCGGCACCGCAGCACGCGAGTAGCATCCCTTTCGGTCCGGCTCCGCGACACCCTGCCCAATGAAGATCAAGAAGATTGCGCTCGGGCTCGTTGCGGTGCTGGTCGTCGCTGGCGTTGCCGCATGGTTCAGCCTCGACAAGGAGACGCGCGGCCTGCTCGCGACGCTGCCCACCAACCGCGACGTCCTGTTCTGGAGCGTGCCGCAGCGCGACGCGGCGTTCCGCGCGCTCGATCGGCTGCCGGTGCTGGCCAAGTCACGGGTCGTGCCTGCCGGTGGCACGCCGATGCCGCTGCCGCCGGGGCCGCCGCTGAAGCTGTCGCTCGACGTCGACGCCTACATGGCCGGCCAGCGCAGTGCCGCACTGCTGATCGTGCAGGACGGCAAGCTGCGCCTCGAACGCTACGGCCTGGGCTTCGACGCGAGCGGCCGCTGGACCTCGTTCTCGGTCGCAAAGTCGGTCACGTCGATGCTCGTGGGCGCAGCGATCCGCGACGGCTACATCAACAGCATGAACGACAAGGTCAGCACCTACCTCCCGGAGATGAAGGGCTCGGCCTACGACGACGTGAGCGTGCGCCAGCTCCTCACCATGACCTCGGGCGTCAAGTGGAACGAGGACTATGCCGACCCGAACTCCGACGTCGCGCAGTTCAACAACCACAAGCCCGAACAAGGTGTCGACGCGCTGGTGAGCTACATGCGCAAGCTCCCGCGCGAAGTGCCGGCGGGCACGCGCTGGCACTACAGCACCGGCGAGACCAATCTCGTCGGCGTGCTGCTCGGCGCGGCCACCAAGAAGCCCCTGGCGACCTACCTGTCCGAGAAGATCTGGGCGCCGGCCGGCATGGAGCAGCAGGCCACATGGATCCTCAGCCGCACCGGCAAGGAGATCAGCGGCTGCTGCATCCAGGCCGCGTCACGCGACTACGCGAGGCTCGGCCTCTTCATCCTGAACGGCGCCCGCATCGACGGAAAAAGCATCGTGCCCGATGGCTGGCTGGCCGAAGCCACCACGGAGCGCACCGGCATCGACCGGCCCGGGCGCGGCTACGGCTATCTGTGGTGGACCTACGCCGACGGCTCCTTCGCCGCGCGTGGCATCTTCGGCCAGGGCATCTTCATCGACCCGAAACGCAAGCTCGTGATCGTCTCGAATGCCGACTGGGGCGGCGGCGCGACCGACAAGGTCGCGAGCGAGGCGCGCGAGGCGTTCTACCGCGCAGTACAGAAGGCCATCGACGACGAGGCCTAGCGCGACCGCGCGGTCATGCCGTCGTGTGGGCTCACTCGGCCTGCGTGGCGACGCAATTGCGGCCGGTGCGCTTGGCCCGATAGAGGCAGGTGTCGGCGCGCAGGATCAGGTCGACCGCGCGGTCGCTGTCGTCGAGCGCGGCCACGCCGAAGCTGCAGGTGATCTTGCCCGCCAGGCCGAAGTCGGCCTCGGCCACGGCGGCGCGCAGCTTGTCGGCCATCTGCACGGCGCCGGCCAGGTCGAGGTGCGGCGCCAGGATCATGAATTCTTCGCCGCCCCAGCGGCACAGGGCATCCGAGGCCCGGATCTCCTCGCCCAGCACGCGCGTGACGTCGACCAGTGCCAAGTCGCCCACGAGATGTCCGTGCTGGTCGTTGACCGACTTGAAGTGATCGATGTCGACCATGATCAGCGCGAGCGGCGTGCCATAGCGGGCGCTGCGCACGACCTCGGCCGCGCACAGGTCATTGAACTTGCGCCGGTTGAAGAGCCCGGTCAGAGCGTCGCTGTGGGCGTCGTGCGCGAGGGCGCGCGCGAGCTCGTTGCATTCGCGCTGCTTGTCCGCCAGCAGCGAGCGGGTCAGGGCGAGCTGCCGGATCGCTTCTTCGAGTCGCTGGTTCAGCGTCACGGCTTCGGCACTCGCCGACCCGGTGTCGGCCGACCGATTGCGATCGCTGGACACCAGGCTCAACATCGGTTGCATCTCATCTTTTCTCCATGGCGCAGACCATAGTCTGCCGACCCGGTCGCGGACATACTGCGCATGCAGTACCGGGTGCCACGGCGCCCCGCATATCGTGATGTAGTTCACGGAATCAGCTGGGGTCGTACAGGCCCAGCTTCACGGCACACGCCGTGATCTCGGCCGCGTTGCGCAGGCCGAGCTTTTCCATCAGACGCTGCCGGTGCGTACGAACGGTGAGCACGCTGATGTCGAGCAAGGTGCCGATGTCGTTGTTGGCAAAGCCGCGCGCCACCAAAGACAGCACCTCCCGCTCGCGCGGCGTGATCTGCGCCGGCGCGCTTCGGCCGGTGCCGGTGCCCGCGCCGAAGATGCCGGCGATCTGCCTGCTCACGTAGACCTGCCCCGCCAGCACGGCGCGGATGGCGCCGATCAGCTCCGCTGCGTCATCGCCTTTCAAGACGTAGCCGTCGGCCCCGGCGGCCAGCGCGCGCGCCACGGTCTCGGCCTTGAGCGTGCCGGTGAGCACGAGCACCTTGCAGTCGATCGACGCGTCGGCCTTGATCGCCGCGGCGATGTCGATGCCGCTCTTGCCCGGCAACTCGAGGTCGAGCACGAGCAGCGCGGGAGAGAGCTTGCGCACCAGCGCCTCGACCGCCGCGCCGTCGCCGGTTTCAGCCACGACATGCAGAGCGGGATCGGCGGCCGAGAGCAGCATCTTGAGCCCCTCGCGCACGAGCACGTGATCATCGGCAATGACGATGGTGGTGGGGGTCGTCATGAGGGTCGGGAGGCGCACGTTCGAACGTGCGCGACGACGATAGCATCGGCCTCTCGTCACCCTTGCGGCCACCGGCCACAAGAATGACCGGCAGTCGATGAACTGCTGACGTACCCCGACGACCCAGGCGCCGGCCTACGAAGCGCCGCTCATTGCTTGCACAGCTTGCCCAGCATCATGCCGCCATCCAGGCAGCCCTTGTCGTCGATCTTCAGTATCAAGGTGCCGGCGTTTGCGACGCCGCTGATCTTGACCTTGCCGTCCTCGACCACGTAGCTGGCCTCCTGGACCGGGCCGAGGACATCGAGCTCGACCTTGCCGTTCGAGTGGAAGTTCAGGTTCACGCCCTTGGCATCGCCGTACTTGCCGGACAGCGAGTTGCCGCAACCGGCAAGCAGGACCAGCAGCGCAGACAGCATGACGTTTCGAGATTCGGGATTCATCGAAGTTCTCCTTGGTGGTGGTCGATGTGATGAAGGCCGGTGACGCTCAGCGGCCTTGCCGCCACTCCGCGCGCCAGAGCCGGTCGAGCTCCCTGGCGAGTTCGGGCGGCGGCGCGCCGATCAGGCGCGGCACCCCGCGCACGAGCACCTTGCCGTACACGGTCCCCGTCTGCGGCGCGAAGAGAACCAGCGCGTTGTTGTCGCCGCAGTCATGCGGCTTGCAGCCCGTCAGCTGCCGGTAGGGCGTGCCGGCGATCGTCACGGTCGTGGCATCGGTCGGACGCCCGACCTGCGACACGAGCCATTCCTCGTTCCTGGCGCTCGGACCGAGGGCCTGGAGATAGGCGGCGCGAAAGCGCGACTCACCTCGCTGCGTCGGCGGCGCGGCGACCGTCGCCGCTCGGATCGCGGCGCGGGCCGCCGACGCGACGCGCGCGTTGCGTCCGGCGTCGCAGTCCACGAAGCGCCGAGCGACCAGCGCCTTGCCCAACGCGCCCGTCACCGCGGGGTCGGCCTCGAGCTGCACGAACTGACCCGAGGCCTGGCGATGCACCCAGAACGAGAGTTCGTGACTCCCGCGCACCTCGCTCATCAGCATGACGATCTCCTGACCAGGCTCCGGTTGCTGATTGCCGAGCGGTGCGACCGAGATCTCGACGTTTTTCCCCGTCATCCGTCGGCCGCCGACTTCCACGCTCAGGCTGCCTGCCTCGGCGCGCAAGCGCGGCGCCGACGGATTGCTGCAGTCGGTCGAATACAGCCCCCCGTAGCGCGCGACTTCGTCGCTGCTCCACCCGGCCGACCAAGCCGAGGCGGCGACGATGCACAGCGCCGTGCCGAGCACGACCCGCGACATCCGCGCGCTCATGCCGCTTCCCGCACGGCGACGAGCGCGCCGGCCTCGCGCAGCAGCGCCTCGGCCGTGCCGCCGTCGAGGCCGTCGGCGATGACATGGTCCCTGCCGCCGCTGCGGAACTTGATTCGCCAGGATCGCGCGCGCATGTCGACGTAGTAGCGATAGGCCATCTCGGCGAGCCCGTTGGCGACGGCGTTCTTCATGTCGACGCCGGCGTCGTGAGCACCGGCCAGCGCCTGCGCCCCGAGCGGGTTGCCGCCCGGGGCGTAGTACACGTTGTGGCGCAGGTCGTCGCTCATGCCTGACCTGGTCTGCGGCGGAACGTTGTAGGGCTTGTAGCGCAGCGAGTTGCCGACGGTGAACGCGCTTTGCGCATCGACAGCCAGGCTGCGCAACCCCGCCAGCACGCGGGTCGGCGCGACCGTGAAAGTGCGCGGCTTGCCTCGCAGCCACAGCTTGGGCACGTAGGCCATCAAGAGAAGCAGGCCGCCGAAGCCGATGCAGAACAGCAGGCAGAAGCCATTGCCGTACACGGCAGACGGCAAGGTGAGCACGAAGATGATGCCGATCGCACCGGTCGGCCACATGGCGAAGAATTTCGGCGCCGGGACGGTGTCGAAGCGCACGCCCTCGGCCGTCTCGGTGCGGGTGAAGCTCGCACCTGGCAGCTTGTCGGTCATCCGGCTGTGCAGCATCGCCACGACCGCGCCGCCGATCAGGTAGGCAAGCAGGAAGAACCAGTAGTGCTCGTAGCTGCCTCGACCCAGGGTACGAAGCACCCTGTCCTCTCCGCGCCGCACGTCCTCGATGCCGGAAAGAATCGCGCCGATCCAGAGAGCGCCGAACAGGAGCCAGAGGAAACCTTCAGACCTGAGCATGGAAGTCCTCCCGATCGAGACCAGGAGCGCAGGCGTTTGCATGGGAGTCCTCTCGTGGTGGAAGCGGGAACGGCAGCGGCTGTCGATCACTCGGGGCGATGACGTCCGAGGTGGCCCTGGTCGACGCGATAGGCGCAGACGCACACGGCGAGCGGCGCCGCCGCGGCGAGCGTCCATGTCGTCGGCACGGCGTCGTGCAGGCGCGCGCTGGCGCGCGACTCCACACGCTGCCACTGCTCGCGCGTTGCCGGATCGCTGTACTCGACCAGCACTTCGTCGGCACCGAGCTCGAAGTGCTTGTGGACGAGGTGAAGCGCAAAGCGGTCGAGGCAGCCGTGCCGCGCAAGGACGTCGCGGACCTCGCCCATGCACGCCACGTCGTCGCCATCGAGCGGCGCCACGTGCTGCAGGTCGGGCAAGCGGCTCCAGTGGAGCGGCGCGATCGTCAGTCGCTTCATCAGGTCCTCGTCGATGTCCAGAGCGGCGAGGATCGACGTGCGGCGTTATTGCTCCGTTATTGGCTGCAGTATTCGCAGGCCCAGGCGGCGCCCCGCGGCTGCAAGCAGGTCGCGGTTGACCGGATTGCGGTCGATGAACGCCGGCGCGAATTCGGGCGCTACATCGACCCGCAGGCGCTCAGCCACCCAGCCGTGTCCGCGTCGCAGGGCGGCTTGCGCGGAAGGCGACTCGCCCAGCGCGTCGAGAGTGCAGAACGCCACCCACCACGCCTCGCCGAGGTAGGTATCGGCGGGATGGCAGCGATCGAGGCGAACGACGAAGTCCTGCACGTCGGCCGCCACCAGATCGCCGGCCTCGCCTCGATGCCGAAGCTCGACAAGCCGAGCGCGCATGCCGATGCCGAGCAGCTCCGCCTGCTCTGCTTCCTCGCGTACCGCGGCGCACGCCGGCGCACCCTCGGCCCCGGGCAGCAGCAGACTGGCCTCGATCGCGAGCAGCAGTCGCGTGGGCGTGTCGCGGCCGGCCAGCCGCTCGAGCGCGGCCGCCAGCGAGACCGCGCTCTTCTTGCGCAGGACGCGGTCGATCCGGTACTGCAGCAGCGCCCGTCGCGCCTCGGTCGCCGGCGTCGCCGCGCCGTCCCACTGCAGCGCCTGGCCCGCGCGGGCGAACTGCCCGAGATGCATCAGCACATGGGCCAGATGGTTGGCTGTCAGGCCGCCCCAGATCGTTCCTGCGTTGCCTGCGAAGCAGGCCTTCGCGCGCTCGAACCCGCTCAGCGCTTCGCTGTAGTGCCCGAGGGCGCCAGCGTGAACCGACACGTACAGCTCGATCGCGCCCGCCGGCGGACCGGCCGCCACGCCGAGCGGGTCGGAGAGCGATCGCGCCTGCCGGGAATGCTCGAGCGCCTGCTCGACGCGGCCGAGATTGCCTTCGACCAGGGCCAGGTTCGAAGTCAGCGTCGCGAGCTCGGCCTGATCGCCGGCCTCCTCGGCAGAGCGCAGCGCCTGACGCAGCGCTTCGGCCGTGTCGTTGATCCGCTGGGCGGCCTTCAGCGCGTAGGCGTAGTCGCTCCAGAAGTTGTGCCGTTGGTCGAGATCGCCCTCGGTAGTCACGAGCAGGCGAAACGGCTCGATGGCCGCGAGTGCCTCGGCCGGTCGGCCCATTTGAGCGAGCGCCACCGCGAGCAGGCGGGCCGCCTCGAAACGCGGCCATTTGGCAGCCAGTCGCGTTGCGGCTTCGAGGGCCGAACGCGCCGCGGTCTCGGCCTCCTTCGCTCGCCCACCCATCAGGTACACGCATGCCCGCGAGGTCAATGCGCGCATGCGTTGCGGCTCGGTACGCTGGTCGTCGTCGAGCCGATCGACAAGGCTCGTGGCCGCTTCGATGCCTTGGACAAGAACCACGCCTTCGACGCTCGCCGCGCGCGCGTCGAACGCCATGCCGGCCTGCCCGGCGCGATCGAAGCTCTCGGCTGCCCGGTGCCACAAGGCCACTTCATCGCTGCGCCGAGATGCGCCACGGGCCTCGCGCGCAGCAGCGGCGAAAGCATCGCCGGCACGATCCCACACCTCGGCAGCAGCCCAGTGCGGCGCCACGCGGGCAGCGCTCCGGCCGAGCTGCGCGAGGGCCGCCGCGGTTCGCCCGTGCAGCACGCGCGCGATGTCGTTCGGGAGGCCGCGCAGCACCGCCTCGGCAATCAGGTCATGGCTGAACTTCTTGTCGTTCAGCAGCTGCGCCGCTTCGAGCTCGCGCCAGGGCGCGACGATGTCGAGCGGATGCGCGTCGAGCACCGCGGCGGCGACGTCGGCATCGAAATCAGCGCCAGCCAGGGCAGCGACCCGGACTAGCTTCAGGGCCGGCTCACTCCGCTCGCCCAGGCGCCTCGCGAGCAGCGCGTCGAGCCCTTCCGGGACCGGGAGCCGCATCGCATCGGCGTGTGGCGCCTTCGCGCCCAGGGCGATCAGCGCGCGCAAGGTCTCGAGCGCGAACAATGGATTGCCGCCACTGTGGCGCAGCAGCGGTGCGGCCCACTGGGATGCGGCGTAGCCTTCGAGCGCCAGCGAGTCGACGAGCGCCGCCATCGAATCGCCATCGAGCGGCTCGAGGCGGATGTCGGCCGCCGTGCCTTCCACCGCAGCGACATCGAGCCACGTGCGCAGCACCGCAGGCATCTCTGCGCTGCGCACGCCGAACAGCCACGCGAGACGAGTCCGGCCCTCGTTCGCGACCGCGATCAGGCATTCCAGCGAGGCTTCGTCGCCATGGTGCAGGTCGTCGATGACCAAGCCTTCCAGGCCCGCTTCGCTCCAGGCGGAAAGGGCCGCGGCGAAAGCCTGCCGGAGTCGCAAGGGATCCAGGCGGGCGTCGGGCGGGTGACCCATCTCCGGCTCGAGCCGCGCAAGCTCGGGCGCCGCCCAGCCGGGCAGGGCCGCCGCGGGCCAGCGCGCATGACCGAGCGCGAGGACGCGGGCCAGGAGCGCGAAGGGCACGCGCGCATCGCCGATCCGGCCGCCGCTCGCGAGCAGCGAGGGGCGCGCAGCGGCGACTTCCTCGAGCAGCCGGCTCTTGCCGATGCCGGGATCGCCCTGCACGACCACGGCGCTCCGCTCTGCCGCTGCGCGGGCGAGCCGCGCCCGGGGCGCGTCCCGGCCGATCAGCTGCGGCGGCCGCAAGACGCTTACCGGCGGCATATCGGCGCGATCCGGCACGGCATGCGAGCCCGACCGCCTGATCGTCTCCGCCAGCGCAGCCGTCTCGCGATCGGGAACCACGCCGAGCTCGCGTCGCAACTCGACCCGGCAACGCTCGAAGGCAGCCGTCGCGGCAGCGCGATCGCCGAGCAGGTAGTGCAGGCGCATGACGCGCCGATGCGCCTGCTCGAGCAGCGGCTCCTCGACGAGCAGGCGATGCGCGTATCGCAGCGCGAGTGCGAATCCTTGCGCGGCCTCGAGTCGGGAGGCGACTTCGCCCAGACGGTCGTTCCGGCGTTGGCGCCAGCGGGCCCGCGCGGCGCGGGACCATTCGCCGAACTCGGGCAAGTCGTCGTAGTCGACGCCGTCGAGCAGGCCGCCGGCAGCGGCCTCGACATCGGACTCGAGGAGATCGTGGGCCTCTAAGAGGTCGATCGACACCTCGTCTGCCAAGCGCAACTCCTCCTGTCCCGTGACGAGCTCTGCGCCCGCCGCCTGGTTCAGCTGGAACAACCGCTGGCGCAGACTGTTGCGCGCCTGGGCGCTCGTCGCATCGGGCCATAGCAGCGGAGCGATGGCACTACGCGATCGCACGCCATCGAACGCGAGCAGCGTAAGCAGCGCCGCCGCCTTGCGCTCGAGGAGACGTCTCGTGCCGTCGGTGTCGATGAGCGTGGGCGGCCCGAGAAGCTCGATTCGAGGACGCGGTGCGGGGCTCGCGACAGGCATCCGCCGATCGTAAGTGAGCTCGCCGGGCCGGGAAGTCGACGTGCGTGCGAACGAGCTGAATCTACGTTCGCGCGGTCCCGAGGGCTTCTGCATCGCTGTGCTCGACGAAGAGGCTCGCGAGCACCTCGCGCCGCTTGGCCGCATCGATGGCCGACGTGTCGAGCCAGACGAAGCGCGCGGCGGGCGCGCCTTCGGTCGCGCCGTGCGCTGCCGCGCCGTCGGTGTCGCCATCGGTCAGCACGACGACTCGGGCGATGCGTGGCGCGCTTGCCAACGCACCCAGCTCGTAGCGGCAGCCGGCGTTGCGTGCCTGAAAGCTTCGCAGGTCCATCAGCACCACGTCGCTGCGCTCCACCAGCGCGTTCAGCGCCTGCTGCCAGGTGGCGTCCTGGCAATAGCACTCGTTGACGCGAAAGCGCCCATCGACATCACGCGCCATGTCGAACGCGGCCAGACGCGGCGCCACGTCGGCGGGCGCGTGGATGAAGCGCGCAGCCAGGCCGCCATCGAGGAACGTGAAGATGTCGTCGGCACCGAGCGTGCGATCGGCGAGGTCGGTGCCGGCGATCAGCACGGTGTTGCCGGACAGTCGCCAGCGTTCGATGACGTGATCGAACAGATCCTGCACCTGCGCGTCACGCTGGAACACGCGCAGCACCAGCAGCGTGGGCGGCCGGCCGGGTTCGGTGCGCAGGCGCTGGTCGATCATGAAGACGAGCGGAATCCAGAGCAGCGGCAGAAACATCGCCACGGCGGCGGCTCCGCGGTCCAGGGAGACCGCCAGCGCCTGAATCAGCAACGAGATCGCCCACACCGCCGTGAACAACACGAGCAGCTCCGACAGCCACTTGCGCGCATAGGCGCGGCCGATCGCGCGGCCCAGCAGGCGCAGCGGCCACCAGGCCAGCAGCCACGGCAAGACGGCAGCCAGGATGATCGAGCCTGCTGCCCCCAACCACCCGACGCCCCACGAGGCCCAGCGCGGACCGTGCGCCACGAGCGCCGCCAACAGGTCGACACCGAGTACCGACGTGCTCGCGAGCGCGATGAACGGCAGCAGCAGCCAGGGCGCCACGGCGCGCGCGGCATTGCTCAGGCACAGCAGTGCAACCAGCACCATGGGCACGCCGATGTTGCCGCCGAGAAAACCCATCAGCTGCGCCGGCGACGAAGGCTCGACCGAGCGCGCCAGCAGCACCACGAAGCACAGCAGGTACCAGCCCACCAGCGCGGCGAGCACCTCCAGGTTGCGCCAGCGACGGACCAGTCCGAGTGCCGGGATCACCGGCCACAGCTGCACCCATGCCCAGATCGCCACGCGCTTCGGGGCGATCGGCTTGTCGGGGAACGAGAGCGCGAACCACAAGGTGGCCGACGTGAGCGCGATCAGGCACGACACCGCGATCAGCACGAGCGACAGCCGAAGTCCGGCGCGACGGTTGTCCGCCAGCGAGCACGACGCCGGCGGCAGCATGGGCGCGTCCCCGAGCGCAGGCGCAGCGGGGCGATCCGCTGCGCCTGCGGGCACGCTCATCAAGCGGCGCAGTGCGAGGCGATAGCGGTGCGCCGTCCACCATGCAGCGAGGCACGACAGCGCCACGGCGACGACGAAGACAAGCGCAATCTTGGCAGACACGAACTGCATGGCGCGCCATGCTTGGACGTCAGACCGCCGGAGTCAACCCCATCCTGTGCGGGCAGGCGTGGCGGGTTGACACGGAATCGGCAGAGGCGGCGTCGAGAACGGCATGCATTGACTCCTCGACAATGCGCAGTCATGACCAGCCCGTCCCGCGTCTTCGCCGTTGTCAGCCTGTTCTCTGAAGACCGTCCGGTGTGGCACACCGACGATATCAACGTGGCGCTCGACTACAAGCGCGCGACCGGCTACCGCTACGTCAAGGAGCTTGTCGAGGCCGGCTTCCTGCAGAAGGTCGCCGCAGGGCGCTACGCGCTCGGCATGCGCTTCATCGAGCTCGACTACCTGCTGCGCCGGACCGACGTCGTGCTGCTCGCCGCCGCACCGGTGATGGAGGAGCTCACGCGCAAGACGCGGCTCGACGGCGTGCTCACCGCGATGTTCGGCATGAAGGTGATCGACACCTATCGCGCGAGCGTCGATCCGACGCTCGAGCTCGGCTACGGTCGGGGCCGGCCGCGCCCCCTCTTCCAGGGCGCGGCGCCCAAGGTCATCCTGTCGTGCCTGCCGCGGCCGCAGCTGGTCCGCATCTACGAGGCGCATGCCGAGGAGATCGCGTCGCGAGGGCTCGGCGCGGACTGGACCGCCTTTCGCACCTCGCTGGCGGAGATCCGTCGCGCCGGCTTCTATCTTTCGCACGGCGAGCTCGAGCCTGCGGTCGGCGGCGCGGCGGTGCCGATCGTCAATGCAGAGGGTGACGTGCTCGCCGCGCTTGCGCTGGTCGGCAAGAACAAGGACCTCCGGGCCTTCGGCGCCGAGCCGCTGCAACGGCTCCTCGAAGGCGCGGCGAAGCGCATCCAGGCCGACGTGACGCGCAGGCAGCGGCGCAGTAGGCCGTCTGCCGCAAGAGGCCGAGCCGCCTGAGCCTGCCTTCACCGCTTCACGCCACGCCCATTCGACGCGCCATCTCCGCACGCCACGCGGCGCGCGGCTTGAAGCCGGGCAGGCTGCGCGCGTGATCCTCCAGGCGTTGCATGAGCGTCCCTTCGTCGCCGAGATCGACGGGCACGCGCATCGGTTGCTCCACGTACCACGGCAGGTCGAAATACAGCTCGAGCCGGTTGCCTTCCGGATCGGGCAGGTAGATCGACACGGCGTTGCCGTGCGTGACCGGGACGATGTGCGCCATGCCCTCGGCGACCAGCGTGCGATGCATGGCGCAGAGCGTCTCCAGGCTGTCGGCCTTCAGCGAGATCTGGTTGATCGGATTGAACGCCATGTCGCGCGGCCGGCCGCTCACCAGAATGAGCTGGTGATGCTCGTCGGGGTCGCGGCTCAGGAAGACGAGCTGCATCGTCCCGTGCGGTCCCGGCAGCTCGCCGCGATCGGTGACGGTGAACTCCAGGATGCGTGTGTAGAACGCCTCGAGCCTGGCGACGTCGGTGACGTACATGCCGAAGTGGCTGAAGCTGAATCCGGGTCGGCTCATTGGGTTTCCCCTCGATGGCAGTAGGTTGACAGAGATCGCGACGTGTTATTAAATCCCGATATACGGGATTTTGCAACAACCAGGCACGTCATGAAACTGATCAGCTTTTCGCGCCAGGGACGAAGCGGCTTCGGCGCGGTCACCGATGCCGGAGTCATCGACCTCGGCGCCGCCTTCGCCGGCAAGTACGCGGATCTTCGAGCCATGCTCGCGGCCGGCGCGATGCCGGAGGCAGCCCGGCTCGTCGGCGAGCGCGCCGCCGATTTCCCGCTCGCCGGCCTCGAGTTGCTGCCGGTGATCCCGAGCCCCGGAAAGATCTGGTGCTGCGGCCTCAACTACGGCGAGCACGTGCGCGAGACCCATCGCGAGATCACCGAGCAGCCGACCTTCTTCCTGCGCGTCGCCGACTCGCAGGTGGGTCACGGCCAGGCGATGGTGCGGCCGCCCGAGTCGGTCCAGTTCGACTACGAGGCGGAGATCGCCGTGATCATCGGCACGCCCGGCCGGCGCATCGCCGAGGCCGATGCCGGCCGACACGTCGCCGGTTACGCCTGCTACAACGACGGCAGCATTCGCGACTGGCAACGGCACACCTCGCAATGGGTGCCCGGCAAGAACTTCTGGCGCACCGGCGGCTTCGGCCCCTGGATGGTGACGGCCGACGAGATCCCGTTCGACACCCTGATGACGCTGACGACGCGCCTCAACGGCATCGAGATGCAGCGCGCGACGACGGCGATGATGATCCACAGCATCGCGCGCCAGATCGCCTACGTGTCGACGATCGCGCCGCTCGCCGCCGGCGACGTCATCGTCACCGGCACGCCGGGCGGT
Organism: Caldimonas sp.; assembly: GCA_039933535.1. GTDB lineage: Bacteria > Pseudomonadota > Gammaproteobacteria > Burkholderiales > Burkholderiaceae_C > Schlegelella_A. Next base: position 18,088 of record JBDTNU010000021.1, read on the forward strand.
GTCGGCGCGCGGCGCACGCCGCCGGTCTGGATGAAGGCCGGCGACGTCTGCGAGATCGAGGTCGACAGGATCGGCGTGCTGCGCAACCCGATCGTCGACGAGGCCTAATGAGCGCCGCGCCCCTCGATCCCGGCCTGGAGCGGCTCTCGCTCCATCCGGCGCGTCCGGTCGGCGACGACGACGTCGCAGCATTCGCGCGAGACGGCGTCGTCTGCCTGCGCGGCGTGTTCGACGCCGACTGGTGCCGCGTCCTGCACGACGCGGCCCTCGAGTCGATGGAGACCGGCCGCGGCCGGGTTCGCGAGCCCAAGCTCGAAGAAGGCAAGGGCCGCTTCTACTCGAGCGTCTACCAGTCCGACCTCGACCCGCGCATCGCGCGCCTGCGCGACGCGTCGCCGGCGCCCGAAGTCGCGGCGCGCCTGATGGGCGCCGACACGGTCCGCTTCTTCTACGACCAGCTCTTCATCAAGGCGCCGGGCACGTCGGCGCCGACGCCCTGGCACAACGACCTGCCGTTCTGGCCCTTCCAGGGCGAGGACCTGGTCTCGCTGTGGATCGCGCTCACGCCCGTGTCGAAGGCCACGAGCGGCGTGCAGTACGTCGCCGGATCGCATCGCTGGAACCGGATGTTCCGCGCCGTCACGCCCGACTACGACCCGCAGTTCCTCGACGAGTCGCTCGAGCTTTGCCCAGACTACGGAGACGGCACGCATCCTGAGCGAGTCCTCAGCTGGGACATGCAGCCGGGCGACGTTCTCTGCCATCACCCGCTGACCGTGCACGGCGCGGCCGGCAACGCCTCCGCGACTCAGTGGCGCATGGGCCTGTCGATCCGCTTCCTCGGCCAGGACGTGCGCTGGGACCCGCGGCCGCACACCATGAAGCTGCGCCGCGATCCGGGTGTGGCGCGAGGCGAATTCCCGAAGGACGACGTCGCGCTGCCGATCGTGTGGGAGCGGTCGCGCGGCCTGACCGCGCTGCGCCCGCCGGCCTGACGCGCCCTTCACTGCCCGACAGGGCGACCGAACCCGCATCCAACAACACACAGGAGACCTCCATGACTCTGCTTCGCCCGTTCCGCGCTTCGCTTCTTGTTCGCACCGCGCTCGCTGCCGCGTTCGCGTCCGCCGCCCTGGCGGCACACGCCGCCGAGGTCACGATCGGCGTCGTGCTTTCGATGACCGGCCAGGGCGCGTCGCTCGGCGCGCTCGAGAAGAACGGCGTGCTGCTCGCCGCGGCGGGCAGCAAGGAGAAGTTCAGGTTCATCCAGCTCGACGACGGCACCGATCCGTCGGAAGCGGCGAAGCAGACGCGCAAGCTCATCACCGAAGAGAAGGTCGACGCGATCATCGGCACCACGAGCACGCCCGGCGCGATCGCCATGATGAGCGTGGCGGCCGAAGGCATGACGCCGGTGATCTCGATGGCGCCGGCAACCTCGCTGGTGCAGCCGGTCGAAGGCCCGAAGCGCTGGATCTTCAAGACCACCACCAACGACGACCACGAGGCCGTGCCGCTGATGACGCACATGAAGAACAACGGCGTGAAGACGCTCGGCTTCATCGGCTTCACCGACTCGTACGGTGAACAGTGGCTGCGCATGGCCAGGCAGTTCGGCGGCGAGCGGCAGATCGAGCTGGTGGCCGAAGAACGCTTCGCACGCACCGACACGTCGGTCGCCTCGCAGGTGCTGAAGATCGTCGGCAAGAACCCCGACGCGGTCCTGATCGCCGGTTCTGGCGGCGCCGCGGCGACGCCGCTGCTCGAGCTGAGGAAGCGCGGCTACAAGGGCAAGGTCTACGTCACGCTGGGCGCCACCTTCGGCGACTTCCTGCGGCTCGCCGGCAACGATGCCGAGGGCATCTACGCCCCTTTCGCCGCCGTGATGGGCGTGAGCCAGCTCCCGGACTCCGACGCGAGCGCCTCGGGCGTGCGTGAGTTCGTGCAGGCCTACGACGCCAGGTACGGCGCCAACAGCGGCAACATCTTCTCGGCCGGTGCGTGGGACGCGGTGAAGCTGCTCGAGCAGGCGGTGCCCGTCGCGGCGAAGAAGGCCGCGCCCGGCACGCCCGAGTTCCGCGAAGCGCTGCGCACGGCGCTCGAGAACGTGAAGAACCTTTCGGGCGCGCGCGGCGTCTACAACCTCTCGGCGACCGAGCACACCGGCCTCGACAGCCGCGCCTTGCGCGTCGGCCGTTTCGAGAAGGGCCGCTGGATGCTGCAGAGCTGAGCCGGCGGTGACCGTGCCGGTGCCTCTCGACCCCGCGCCACGCGACGACGCGTGCCACGACGTCGCCATCGTCGGCCTCGGGCCGGCGGGCGCGACGCTGGCCCACCTGCTGGCGCTGCGCGGTCTCCGCGTGCTCGTGCTCGAACGCGAGGCCGACATCTACCGCCTGCCGCGCGCCATCCACTTCGACGGCGAGTGCATGCGCGTGTTCCAGGCGCTCGCGCTCACCGACGCGCTCGCGCCGCGGCTGATGGTCTCGCCCGGGATGAAGTTCGTCGACGCGGCCGGCCGCGTGCTGATCGATTACTCGCGTCCGCAGTCGGTCGGGCCGCAAGGCTGGCACCCGAGCTATCGCTTCCACCAGCCGGATCTCGAGCAGACGCTGCGCGACCGGCTCGCCGAGCGTCCGGGGGTCGAGATCCGCTTGCGCCACGACGTCTTCTCGATCGAGCCCGAGGACGACCGCGTCGTGCTGCGCGTCGAGGACATGCAGAGCGGCCGCCTGCTGCGGATGGCCGCACGCTACGTCGTCGGCTGCGACGGCGCGCGCTCGCTGGTGCGCCGCTTCATGGGCACCGAGCTCGAGGACCTGCAGTCGCACGAGCGCTGGCTGGTGCTCGACGTGCTGCTCAAGCGCGAGCGGCCCGATCTCGGCGACCACAGCATCCAGTTCTGCGATCCGCGCCGGCCCGCGACCTACGTGCGCGGCGTCGGCAACCGGCGGCGCTGGGAGCTGATGCTGATGCCGGGCGACGACCCCGCGACGATCACGCGGCCCGAAGCCGTCTGGCCGCTGCTCTCGCGCTGGATCACGCCGGACGACGGCGTGCTCGAGCGGCCCGCCGTCTACACCTTTCACTCGGTCGTGGCGCGCGGCTGGCGCCGGGGACGCCTGCTGATCGCCGGCGACGCCGCGCACCAGACACCGCCGTTCATGGGCCAGGGCATGTGCGCCGGCATCCGCGACGCGTCCAACCTCGCGTGGAAGCTCGCCGACGTCGTGCAGGGCGCCGCGCCGCCGTCGCTGCTCGACACCTACGAGTCGGAGCGCTCGCCGCACGTGCGCGAGTTCATCGAGACCGCGGTGCGGCTGGGCAGCGTGATCCAGGCCACCGATCCGGAGCTCGTACGTCGCCGCGACGCCGAGATGGCGGCCAGCCCGCAGGTCTTTCACACGCCGCAGCCTGCGCTCGGTCCAGGCGCCCATGACGCTGCGGGCCCGGCCGGAAAGGTCTCGGCGCAACCCGTATCGGATGACGGCGCGAAGCTCGACGATCGCGTCGGCTATCGGTTCGCCGTGATCGCCGACGCAGCGCTGGCACGAACGGTCACCGCGACGGACCGCCTGGTCGTCATCGCGGCCGACGACCCGAGCCTGGAATCGTGGCTGCAATCGCTCGGCGCGCGCGCGGTGCTCTTGCGACCGGATCGGTATATCGCGGGCATCGCACAGGATCAGGAGTCGCTCGAGGCGCTTGTGCGGCGCCATGCATGAGGGGTCGCAGTCCTGGTCTTCTGACAGGTCATGGAATTGCTTTGCCTGGCAGAGCAACCTTCGCGGTTGCGAAGGCTCTGCAGCCGCGGGCGCCGACCGGTCGCGCGTGACGATGGTCCAGCCGTCGCCGGTTTCGCGGATCTCGCGCGCCACACAATATTCACTGCGGCGTCGCTTGAGGAGGCGCTCGAACATGCGCATGACCGGCCGTCGATCGGCCTGTTACTCAGCGACGATCGCCGCTTCCATGGGCTGACCGGCATCCGAACGGTCGACACGGTCCGCGCAGCGCTTGGGCGCGAAGTGGAAGCGGCGATCGTCACCGGCGATACATCGCCCGCAACGCTGCAGGAGACTCAGGCACCGAAGCTGCGGCTGCTGCATAAGCCCCTCGATGAAAAACAGCTGCGCGAGCTGATGGGTGGGCCGGCCTTGCTAGCCGGGGTAACGACGCGCTTCTGAGCAGCACAGCAATGCAGTTGGGGCCGGTCGTGGGGAGCCAGTGAACTTCCGCTTTCCGACACACACCGGTCGTCGCGCCGCAGAGGCGCAAGGCAGTGGTCGTCGTGTCTTAGGTGAGCAGCAAACTCCCCGGGAGAGTCCAAGGCTCTTGGCCACTCGAATGTCCGCTCCTCTCGTGGACGACCAGGCTTATTCGACCCAAAGATGAACTCCCCAAGCGTAGACTCGCCGCGGAATCGCTGACGCATACTGGCTCGGCTGAAGTAGGGGAAGCAATGAGCGCAGACTTAGACGAGCTAGAAACGGTTGAAGAAGCGGACGATGGCGAGACCTCGGTTGTCTACGACATCGCGACCTATCCATCGGACTTCACTCTTGCGGGCATCGCAAAGATGTGGGCTGACGGAGATATCTCCATTCCAGACTTCCAGCGGGAGTTCGTCTGGACGTTGGCTCAGTCCTCGTTGCTTATCGACTCATTCCTTTGCGGGCTACCCGTACCGCCTGTCTTTTTCTACATCTCCGAAGACAACAAGAACTTAGTAATTGACGGCCAGCAGCGGATACTGAGCGTGGTGTTTTTCATGGAAGGCTACTTCGGCAGAGAAAGCACGCAAGGCAAGCGTCTCGTGTTCCGCCTGACCGGACTCGACGAGAAGAGTCCGTACTCGAGCAAGCGATTTGAGGATCTGACCGAGGCGGATCAGCGAAAGCTGAAACAGTCGGTACTGCGCGCCGTGAACATCCGACAGCTGAACCCCGCGGGTGAGGGCACCAGCGCATTCCACATCTTCGAGCGCTTGAATACAGGCGGCACGCCGCTAAAGCCTCAAGAAATCCGAAACTGCGTTTTTCGTGGCGCTCTAAGCTCTCAACTCCGAGAAGCCAACAGGGACAAAAACTGGCGAATCATCTTGGGTAAGAAGAACCTCGACAAGCATCAGAAGGACGTAGAGGTCTTGTTGCGGATTTTCGCGCTGTATGGAGAGTCCGAAAAGTACGAGAAGCCGATGAAGGAGTACCTAAATAGGGCCATGAAGAAGCACGTAAAGGGCGTCGGAATAAAGGCCGAAGCCTTCTTCAGCACCTT
>JBDTNU010000022.1:0-22685 GCA_039933535.1 Caldimonas sp.
TCGCCGTCAAGGGCTTCGATCACTACGGACTGTTCGTGCAGGACTATGGCGGCCCAGTGGGCTTCCGCATCCTCGGACGGCATCCCGAGTCGCTGGACTGGCTGATCATTCAGAACACCAACGCCTACGAGGTCGGATTCACGGCCGCGTGGGACGGTTTCCGCGGTGCGCTGTGGAAGAACCGCACGCCGGAAACGGAGAAGGTGTTGGCCGGGTTCATCGAATGAGTTGGCAAAGGCCCGGAGCTGCCATTCGCTTTGGCGGATTGAACTGCCGCGGCAGACTGATCTCGGTCACTCGAGGCCGACAGCTTGAATGACGCCGTTGGCCGTTGACAGTCTTTCGCGGCAAGCGCGGGGATATCCTGCGAGTGCGGAGAGGGGCGAGCGCCCGACGGCTCCAGTGAGGATGGCGCGGTCCTGAGCCCTCGACCGCGGCGGCTAGTCAAAGAACCTTCGCGGCCGTCGGGCTGCACTTTAGCCATGATCCAGCCAATCCCACCCCTCGTCGAACAGGTCTACGAATTTCTCAAGAAAGAAGTGCAGTGGCTCTACGCCCGCAAGGTCATCTTCGACCAGCTCTACTGCAAGGGCCAACTACGCCTCGAGCTTTTGGACGAGGCAGCGCCGTCGTTCTTCCACATGCTGCAGCTCATGATGTACGACGACTTCCAGAGGGGCTGGCAAGGTTGACCGACCCTGCCCCTGACAAGGCGTCTATGCAGCAGCTCCAAAAGAGGCTTGCCAGCCAAGGCAACATGCAGCTTTCGCTCGAGACTCAGGCAGTCCTTGATGAGCTTCTCAAGGTCTCGGGACCGATCAGAGATCATCGCGACAAGATGCTGGCCCACTACTCGCTCGATCACGCTACAAAGCCAGATGCGCTGAAGCTACCCGACATCTACTACAAGGACGTCGAAGATGCGATGGACCTCGTTGGCGAATACATGAACCTGATCGAACAGCACTACACCGAATGGACGCAGGGCTACGAGCACTTCGCGTGGCAGGACGACGGTGACTCGCTGGTAGGCATGCTGCGCAACGGCTTGCGGTACCAAGAAATGCTCGCTTCTCAGGAAGTAGCCTTCGGGGTCCAGGACAAGTGGTCCGCCGCTTGAACTAGGACTTCCTCGATCGCAAGCCCGCGAGGAGCCGACCGAGTTGCACCGCTCCCATGACCATCTGTATCGACAGCGCGCGGTCGAAGGCTTGAGGGGCCAACGGCCTTGATTCTGGCGTCCGCAGCAGACTGACTGCAGCCGGTCGTCCATGGCCGTCGAATGCCAGCTCGTGTTCAAAGCTGACCTTGGCGGTGTTTTGCCGCGAGCGGTGGCTTAACTGCGGAAACCGACGGTGGCTGTGTGGGTTCTGCTGAACGAGGCCGCGGAGCAACGTGCACTCGCCTACCCAAAGTGAGCCTAGGCATCGCGAGACCGGCGTTGGATACTGGACGCTCGTACCGTTAGGCTACTGAACAACCGAACATGTGCAGGTAGACGACGACGAAGAACGCCTTTGCGCCAGTGGAGTGCAAGTAGCGGATCAGCCAACCCCACGGCACGTCGCGAATGATGTACTCGACCGACGCGAACGCCTTGGCGGCGTCGGGCTTGTCGTGCATCGTCAGGAAGATGCGGTGAGGATCTGCATCACCAGTACCAGCAGCGACAGGGCGTCGAACGCGTACCAGAAGTTCAGGTTCTTCGGAACGAAGTATTTCGAGACGTGCACCTTGTAGGCATTGAACGCGGTCGGGAATCGGTTCTGGAGCCAGAGCGTTGCCCGCGCCAGTGGTGGCGCGGGTGCAGGTGCTTCTTGAATTCAGCCATCCCGTCCTCGATGCGCTCTACCGCCCCTGTTCGCGCAACCATTCAAGGCATGCCTGCGCCACGTCGCGCCAGCGGCTGTCGACCACCAGGGAGTGGCCTCGCCCCTCGAACTCCTTCAGCTGAGTCAGCGCGAGTGATCGGTACTGCTTGAGCGTCGCACGAGTCGACACGTCCGGAACGATATGGTCAGCGCCGCCGGAGATGAGCAGCAGTGGACCGCGCGTGTCATTGGCGGTGTTGACCTTGGCCTGCGAATGCAATACGAAGTTGGCTACGGCGGCCTGAAACAGCGGCTTGGCCGGCGACGGAATGTTCCATTTGTCGTAGAGATCGTCGGATTCCTGCTCGGTCAATGCGTTGCCGAAGCCGAAGCGGAATTCCGATTTCGTCAGTGAAACTGCGCGCGTCAAGTTGAGCGGATTCGCGAGCGCCGGGAGCGCGGATCGCAGTTGCGCGAGCGGGAGCGGCAGCACTCCCTTGATCTGGGCGGGGTCGATCGCAATCGCCGCTCTGCCAATCCCTTGGCCCAGCATCTTCTCGACGATCAGGCCGCCGAACGAGTGTCCGATCAGAATGGGGGCGCTGTTGAGGGAAGAGACGATGCGTTCGTAGTGCGCGACGATGTCGTCGATGCCGTGATTCGCAACGACTTGCGGATCTGCGCGGGCGGCGACAACGGTGTCGGGCTCGCCGGGCCAACCCGGCGCTAGCGTGCTGTAGCCGGCCGCTTCGAATAGATCGCGCCATGGGGCCCAGCTGCTCGCGTGCAGCCACAGACCGTGGATGAAGATTACGGGTACGCGGGTCGTAGACATGTTGAGCTCCCGGTTGAGGTTTCGAGTCGAGCGATGGGTGCACTGTCCAAGAATGCCCCTCGCAATCCTTGAACGAAAGCGCGGCTTTTGGCCGCAAGCCGTCATGTCGTGCCGCGACAGTTGCTCAAGTGCACAAGGCAACTCCGTGGCCATCAGCCGAAGGAAGGCCACGCGGCGTCAAGCTGGGACCATTCCCATCAAGCCGCTGCAAGCCTGGGTGTTGCGGGTAGGTGATGCTTCTGGCACGGCCATCGCCGCATGCTCAGATCTCGCTGGCATGACGATGTGCCGATTCCAAGAGGACGTCATGGACATCATCACTACCAGGAGTCGATTCATGGGATTCGCAGTCGGCGTCGCCGCAGCAAGCCTGCTTTCTCCCTCCCCCAACGCTTCGGCAGCAGAGCCGCATGAGACGCCCGCGTCGATGGTCGGCGCGTTGCACAGTGCGTTCGGCGATCACCACGTGCGTGCCGTGCACGCGAAGGGCGTCATCCTTGAAGGGCGCTTCACGGCGTCACCTGAAGCATTGACCCTCAGCCGTGCGCCCGTCTTCGCATCGGGGACGATTCCGGTCACGGTCCGCTTTTCGGATTTCACAGGGATACCCGACATCCCGGACACGATCGGAGACGCCAATCCGCGCGGATTGGCGGTCAAGTTTCGTCTTCCCGGCGGATCCGAGACAGACCTTGTCATGCACAGTTTCAACGGCTTTCCGACGCGCACCTCCGATGAGTTCGCCGAATTACTCCGTGCCATCGGGGCAAGCGGTGGCGATGCCGCCAAGCCCACCGAGCTCGACCGTTTCCTGGCGAGCCATCCCATCGCCAAGACGTTCCTCACGACGCAAAAGCCCGCGCCCGTGAGCTTCGCGACCCTCAGTTACTTCGGGGTCAATGCCTTCAGTTTCGTGAACGACTCCAATCAGCGCATCGTCGTGCGCTACAGGTTCGTTCCCAGGAGCGGGGAGCATTTTCTCGACAGCGAAACACTACGGACCAAGGGTCCGAACTACCTGTCTGACGAGATCGTCCAGCGGGTGGGCAAGGCACCGATCGAGTTTGACTGGTTCGCCCAAATCGCCGAGCCAGGAGACGTGGTCGATGATCCCTCGATTGCCTGGCCGGAAAGTCGTCGCCTCGTGAAGCTGGGATCGGTCAGCGTCACGAGCGCGATCGCCACGCAGGCGGCGGACGACAAGCGTCTCATCTTCCTGCCCGGAAACCTGCCGGTCGGAATCGAGTCGGCAGATCCGATGATCGGCATGCGCAACGCCGCCTACCCGATCTCGTTCGGACAGCGCCAGTAGTGCCGCCAATTCGTGAGTACCACATGACCTCCAATGACCCCCTGGACGAAGGAGACCAGGTCACATGCTCGTCTTGCGGGTGCGAGGTGCCGTTGGATGAGGCCGTCGTTCCCGAGGGCGTCCCTTATGTTGTCAATTTCTGCGGGTTGGACTGCTACGAAAAGTGGCGCTTGAGGGCGGCCTTGGTGGTCGACGTATGGGAGGGCGGTCATTCACATTGACGCTGCCGATGTCTTGGGCGCGGCCCGCGCAGTTCGGTTCATTGCCCGTGGGTAGTGCAGTCGAAGGGCAGATGGATCGGCGGATGCAGGGCACCCGGCTGCGAACCATCGGCGAAATCGATCTATCCGAGCGCAATGAACCGATCCGCACGAGCCGCTCCGAGAACGGCAGCTGGGTCACGAGCGAGCATATCGACGGGGGCCATGTCCTTCAGCCATAGGTTCGGCAACGCGAACCAGAGCGCGAGTTCCCAGTCGTCGAAGGGCTTGACCAGCTCATCGACGACGACCGCCACGTCGTCGCGCACCGAGCAGCCATGCAAGGCAAACTGAAATGCGGGAATGAGCAATTTCCCCTGCCAAACCACGTTGACCAGCGAACGGTTCACGATCGCACGCGCAATCAGCGACATGGGCTGTTCCCCACGCCCGCGGGTTAGAAGCGCAAGTTCATCTCCACCATAGAGTCCGCCGTGGCAGCCAAACGAACTTTCCATCATGTCGAACTGTCTGCGCCGAAATTCCTCCGAAGGAGGCGACGTGATGTTCGCCGGAGACAAGAACCGCGTCAGCCGCGAACCCTGAGACGTGACTTCTGTTGAGGTTTGCGCGTGAGGCATCAAGTGCTCCTAGCGCGCAGTCAACGGTTGTTTGACTGGCTTGCCGTCGTCGACCAGGATCCAGGCGATCAGCGATGCCGGCTTTATTGCACTCGCGTTTCGTGAGACAAGGTGCGCAGCCATGGGCGGCTCGTACCAGGATTCTCCGGCCTTGTAGGTGACCGCGGTCTGTCCTTCCAGCTGCGAAACGACTTCACCTGCCAGCACATAGGCGAAGACGGAACCGGGGTGTCGATGCGCCGACGATGCTTGACCGGGCGCGTATCGAACGACGGCGAGCACGACGGTCTTGCCCGGGGCATCCGGGATCATTTGATGCTGCAGGACGGTCGTTGCTTCGGCGGCCGTCGTGGGTGCATCTGCGACGACCCAGGCGGCGGCTGAAGCAACGATGGACGTGAGGGCGAGGCCGATGAGGCCGACGGCGCGTTTCATGTCGATTCACTCCTGCGGCATCTTGCGAAATGCGATCGCCAGGCGGTTCCACACGTTGATCGTCCCGATCGCCAGGGTCAGGTCGACCCGCTCCACTTCGGAGAAGTTGGCGACGAGCGCGTCGTAGTCGCCATCCGGAGCGTGCGTTGTGGAGATCATGGTCAGCGCCTCTGTCCAGGCGAGCGCTGCGCGCTCCCTCGGGGTGAAGAACGGCGTCTCGCGCCAGACGGAGATCGCGTAGAGGCGTCGCTCGCTTTCCCCTTTGGCGCACGCGTCCACCGTATGCACGTCGACGCAATAGGCGCAACCGTTGATCTGCGACGCGCGCAGCTTGACCAGGTCGAGCAGCAAGGGATCGAGGCCGAGCTTGGCGACGGCAGATTCCAGCGCGATCAACGCCTTCAGTGCGCTCGGAGATGCTTTAAAGAAATCGAGTCGAGGTGTCATTCTTGTACCGGCGATACGGATTGGATTTGAGGTGGCGATGAGGGCGCGAACTCGCTGCTGCGACAGTGACGAAGCCCCGGTGAGGAAGCCTCCCGGACTTGCTTGGCAATCTCGTCGTCTGAAGATTGAGTGCGCCTTGGCGAAAGAGAGCCCCGATATTGGTCGACCCACAGCAGGCGCTCTATGACCAATCGAGCGCCGTTTGGATGTCTCAGGTCAATCATGGCCGTCACGCGCCGATCCGCGGAAGATGAATCGATCGGCCCGCGCTGCGCCGACAACATCGGCGGCATTCTTGTGAAGCATCGTCGCAGGCGGCGCTCCGCCAAGCCATAGGTTGGGGCTTGCAAACCACTCGACGATCTCCAGGTCATCGAGTATTGCGCCGAGTTCCGCGATCACGATGGCCACGCCCGTACGCACTCGCGCATTCGCGATGTCGATCTGAAACCGCGGTACACACAGCCTCCCGTCGCAAACGAAGTGACTCAGGTCTCGTCGCGTGATCCAGGGACCGAGTATCGACACAGGCTGCGCCGTGTGCTGGCGCAGCAGCTCGACGAGCAGGTTGCAGCAGACCGCGCCTCCCAAGGGAGAGATTGCCTGCAAGACCTCAAGGATGCGGATTGATGCGTCCGGGCATGCGGACAGCCGGGTCTCGATCGGGGAGTGGGTGAGCAGGTCGGTGCCTACCTGAGATGGCAATGGCGTGCATACCTTGTTGACTTCGCCTTTTTCGCCCCCGTGATCGTCGTCGCGCATAAGGCCCCTCGTCTGTGTCGAGAGAGGGGAGTGTTCACCCGGCCTGCCGGCTTCGATTGAACGGACTTGCCCCCACTAGGACGAGCAGCGCACTGTTCCGCGAGCTGGCGTACATCGAACCGACTCAGCGGAACACCCTCTGCCAAACTGTCACCGCGAGGCCCAGCACGCCCAGGGCGGCAATCGCGTTGAAGTGATCGATGTTGGCCAGCAAGGCCGCTTGCTGTTCGGTCATCTGGGCCACCTGGGTCAATGCCATCCGCATCGCGTCCGCGAGCGAAGCTCCGACGCCCAGTGCGCGCTGCAGACTTTCGAGCGTGGCGTTGAAGACGGGGTTGTAGGGGTTGAGCGACTCTGACAGCGTCGAGTAGTGAATCGCGGTTCGCCATTGCTGGCCAAGCGTCGCCGCAGCGATGCCGATTGCGATACCAGCCTGGCCCATCATGTTCTTCAGCTGCTGCGCGTTCGAGAACAGCCGCTCGTCATGTTCCATCTCTCGGAAGGTCTGCATCGCAGTGACAGGCAGCACCGTCAACAGGAAGACGCTGTTGAGAGCCAATGCCGGCAGCACATGCAGCCACAGGTCGGCACCGCTGTCGATTCGCGCAAGCAGCGCGCCGAACGAGGCCAACGCGAGAAAGCCCACCGCGAGGAACTTGCGGGGCGCCGGATATCGCGGCAACAGCTGGGACATCACCAGCCACGTCAGCAGCGCGAAGCCTAGCCCCAACGCCTCGATATGCCCCACTGTCTGCCAGGCGAACCCAAGCGTGCGCTGCAGCATCATCGGCACCATGTAGTTGTTGGCACCCAGCATCAGGTAGGCGAAGAAGAACACGGCCAAACCGAACAGGTAGCGTGAGCGCAGCATGTCGCTCACGCGAAGCAAGGGCCGAGCGCGATGCCACGGCTGTTGCAGGTAGGCGACCAGTCCGACCAGCGCTGCGAGCACGGCCGCGCCGATCCATGCTTTGTTGTCGAAGAAGTCGTAGTTCGAGCGCTGCAATGCGAACAGCAGCAGGAAGCTCGCTGCGACGAGCAGCAACTGCGGCCAAGGCTGCACCTGTGAGCGAGACGCGCTCACATCCAGCGGCGCTCTGGGCAACGCGATTTCGGCCAGCAGGAGCACCATCACGCCGAGCGCTGCGACGGTCCAGTACATCGCCGGCCACAGGTCGTTGGCAACGGCCTGCGCGGCCACCCAGGGCGCGGCCGCGATGCCGATGGCCAACCCGCTGGCCAGGCTCTGGATGCCCTTGAATCGACGTGGCCCGGCGAGGTTGTGATGGATGATCATGCGGCTGGATGTGAAGATTCCGGCGCCCAGCGCCATGACGCTGCGGCCTGCAAGGAAAGTGCCGAAGTCGTCGCTGAGCGCGCACATCGCCGAGCCCATGATCAGTACCCCCGCGCACAGCTGCACATAGCGCCGGCCGCCCAGTCGTTCTACACACCAGCGGTGCATCGAGATGGCGAAGATCGCCACGGTGGCGTAGACCGCCGCGACGAAGCTGAATTGCTCCGGGCCCATGCCCAGCTCGCCCATCAGCGGGGCGGCGGCGAACGCAGTCATGCCGGCTTGCAGGAAGTCAGTCAGCGCCAATGTGAAGATCGTGGCATTCAGCGCACGGGCGCGGGCGATATCGTTCATGGCGGCCTCCGGAGTGGGCAGAGTAGTCAGCGGTTGGCGGCGATGACCGAGCTGACCAGTGCGTCAGCACGCGCCAGGGGCGTCACTTCCAGTTCGGTGTGCAGGCCGTGCCCGAGCGAGCCGGCTGCGGCAAGTCGCGCCGCGCCCTGCTCGCGGGTGTCGACCGTGACGCGCATCGACAGGCCGAGCTGCAGCGGGTGCTCCGCGACCTGCGCGGTGTCCAGCGCGATTCGCACCGGCACGCGTTGCGTGACCTTGATCCAGTTGCCGCTGGCGTTCTGCGCCGGCAACAGCGAAAATGCGCTGCCCGTGCCGGCCTGCTCGCCGATCACGGTGCCGCTATAGACGATGCTGCCGCCGTAGAGGTCGGCGCTGAGCCGCACCGGTTGGCCGAGGCGGATGTCGCGCAGTTGCGATTCCTTGAAATTGGCCTCGACCCACAGGTGGTCCAGAGGCACGACCGTCATCAGCGCGACGCCGGGGGCGATCTTCTGTCCGAGTTGCACGCTGCGCTTGCCGATCACGCCGCTGACCGGAGCGTAGACCTCGGTGCGCGACAGCGCGATCACCGCCTCGCGCAGCTGCGCGGCGGCAGCCATCACGTCCGGCTGGGTCGGAATCGACGTGCGATCGACCCCGGCGTTGCTGGCGACCTGCTGCTGCTGCGCAGCCGTCAATGCAGCCTGCGCGGCGCGCGCGGCCTGCTCCGCATGCTGCACGTCTTCGCCGGCAATGGCACCGCTGGCCAGCAGCTGGCGGCGACGGACCAAGTCGGCGGTGGCGCGCGCCAGCTCGACCTGCCGCATCTGCACGGTGGCGCCAGCGAGACCGGCATTGGCCACCTGGGCGCGGGCCTGGCGTACGGTCTTGGCCAATTGGGCTTTGGCGCGTTCCAGCGCGAGCTGTGCATCCACCTCGTCCAGAGTCACGAGTGGCGTGCCGGCCTTCACGTAGTCGGTCTCGTCGGCCCTGATGGCCGTCACCACACCGCCAACCTGTGCGGTCACCGCCACCACGTTGCCGTTGACATAAGCGTCTTCGGTGGTCTGCTCGTGCCCGCCGAAAGGCATGCCGTAGACGGACGCTGCGAGGGCGCCTGCAGCGAGTGCGACGCCGATGACCCACCAGGCGCCGATCGTGATCCGGGCCGCGAAAGGTGATGCAGCCGGCGAGGTTGCCGACGCCGGCGCCGTTGGCACGTGAGTGGGCTCGGGCTCGACGACGCCATTGGCGGAACTCGGGTGGGCGTTCATGACACGTACTTTCGTTGGGAGTTCATGGCGCGCGCTGCGGTACGGGTGACGTGGCAGGGGCATAGCCGCCACCGAGCGCGCGTAACAGGTTCAGCTGCAGCTCTCGCTGGCGGCCTTCAGCATCGACGAGCTGGCGCTGCTGCAACAGCAACGCAGATTCGGCCGACAGTACGTTCAGGTAGCCCGACACCCCGATCCGATAGCGTTCGCGGGCCAGGTCGAACGCCTGTCGAGCCAGCGCCACACCCTGACTCTGTTGATCCATTTGGGTGGCGACCCATTTCAGCGACACCAGTTGCGCCGCCACGTCATGCAGCGCGTTGACGAGTGCGCCGTTGTAGGTTTCGACGGCGGCGTCGTACTGGCCCTGTTGCAGATCGAGGTTGGCGCGCAGCCGCCCGCTGTCGAAGATCGGCAGCGAAACCGTCGGACCGATGCCGATCATGCGGCTGCCGGCTGTCAGGAAGTCGCCCAGGCCGATGCTTTGAAAGCCGGCGAAGACATTCAGGCTGACGTTCGGATAGAAGGCCGCGCGAGCCACATCGATGTCGCGACTGCTGGCTTCGACGCGCCAGCGTGCCGCGACGATGTCGGGGCGGTGTCCCAGCAATTCCGCTGGCAGCGCCGAAGGCATCTGCACTGCTTTGGGCACCTTCAGACGTGGGCGTTCGATGTCCATGCCTGCGTCGGGCCCCTGGCCCTGCAAGGCAGCGAGCTGGCTGTTGGCCAGGGCAATCGATTCGTCGATGGAAGCCAGTTGCGCGCGTACCGGCGGCAGCGCGGCCTCGGCCTGCGTCAGTTCGAGCTGCGAGTCGAGCTGGACCGCGACGCGTCGGCGCACCAGCGCGAGTATCTGTTCACGCTGACGCAGCGTGCTATCGGCAAGGTCGCGCCGGGCATAGTCCGTATCCAGCTGCAGGTAGGTGCGCGCGAGCGTGGTCGTCAGCACCAGCCTGGCGGCTTGCACCTCGACTTCGGCGACATGGGCGCGGTCGAGTGCCGCGTCGAGCGCGGCGCGGTTCCGGCCCCAGAAGTCCAGTTCCTGGCCGATATCGATTTCAGCGTCGTTGAACGACCGCACGTTCCCGGCCAGGCCCTTCGGGTAGATGCTGTTTTCGCTGAAACGCTGCGAGGTGCTCTTCAGATTCCCATTGACCTGCGGCCCCAGCCGGGCGCCGACGGCGCCAGCCACCGCTTGCGCCTGGCGCAGCCGGGCGGCCGCCACGCGAAGATCGGGTTGGCCGTGCAGCGCGGCCCGCATCAACCGGTCGAGCTGATCGTCGCCATAGCCCGTCCACCAGTCGCTTCGCGGCCAGGCCGCCGGTGAAAGCGGCACGCCGGACAGGGTTTGTCGTGCCGCGAGTTGGTCAATGGCGGTCGCCTTGGCGTGCACTCTCGCGTCGCCGGGACTGGCGCAGCCCGAAAGCAGGGAGCCCGTCAAGGCGATGCACGCAGCTACATGGCGCAGGACGGGAGTTGGAGCGATCCGGGGTTGCATGGCGAACTTCCTTGTGGTCATCTCGACAGGCGGCGGACGGTGGTGAATGTGGCTTCGAGGACGGCGCGGCTTCTAGTACCCGTATGCCGCGGTTGGCGCCGGCTTTGCGCTCGGCTGCATCGCCGAGGCGAAACACTCCGGGCCGCTGCCGTCTGCGCCGCTGAATTCGCTCAGGCCGGCTCCTTGCGAAAGGCGATCGCGAAGCGATTCCAGGCGTTGATGGTGGTGACCAGCAAGGTCAGGTCGACGATCTCCTCGGGCGTGAACTGCGGACGCAACGCGTCCCAGACCGCATCGGGCACGTGCCCATCGGTGACCAGCGTCACCGCTTCGGCCCAGCCCAGTGCGGCCCGTTCGCGGTCACTGAAGAACGGCGTGTCTCGCCAGGCACTCACGGCCAGCAGGCGCCGCGGGCTTTCGTCAACCTTCAGCGCATCGCTGCCGTGCATGTCGATGCAGAAGGCGCAGCCGTTGATCTGCGAGGCGCGCAGCCGAACCAGTTCGACCAGCGGCTTCTCGAGGCCTGACTTGGTGATGCGCTGCTCGAGCGCAGCCATCGCCTTCATTGCATCGGGGCCGGTCTTGTAGAAATCGAGTCGGGTTTGCAAGGTGTTTCTCCTGGGGTTGGGGCCTGCGAACAGGTCGGGTTACTCAGGAGCTACGATAGATTTGCAATGAATCCTTGATAAGACGGCAATTCCAACAAGCTTTGTTCTAAAAATAGGACGATGAACATGGACTTGAACGACCTGCGCTACTTCGCCTTGATCGTTGAGCACGGTGGGTTCAGCGCCGCCGAGCGCGCCACCCAAGTGACCAAGTCCAAACTGAGTCGGCGCGTTGCGCTGCTGGAAGAGCGACTGGGCGTGCGGCTCATCCACCGAAGCACGCGCCGGTTGTCCTTGACCGAGGCCGGCCGCGCTTTCCACGAACACTGCGCGGCGATGCTGGTCGAGGCGCAGGCGGCGCAAGCGGCCGTCGAACTGCTGCAGGCGGCCCCGGCCGGCACGGTGCGCATGGCTTGCCCCGCCACCTTCGCGCAGTTCTATCTCGCGCGCATCGTTGCCGATTTCATGCGCTCGAACCCCCGTGTTCGGGTCGAGATCGACTCCTCCGATCGGGTCGTCAACCTCATCGAGGAACGCATCGATCTGGCCGTGCGCGTGCGCGAAGTGCGCCTCGAGGAGCCCGGCCTCCTCACGCGGCGCATTGCCACCGGGCGCATGGTGCTGGTGGCAAGCCCCTCGTACGTCGCTTCGAAGCCGGGCATCGACGAGCCCGCGCAACTGAACCGGCTGGACACCATCAGCGCGCTGGGCGGCAGCGGCGAGGGCGTGTGGAACCTGGTGTCCTCGGACGGTCGAACCCTGCAGCTGCATCACAAGCCGCGCCTGCTGTGTTCCGACTACACGGTGCAGTACGAAGCGGCAGCCGCTGGCGTGGGGGTTGCGCTGCTGCCGCTGCGCATCGCGTGGCGCGGTCTGAACAGCGGTGCACTGGTGCGCGTGGCCAGGGAGTGGAGCTCACCCGAACAAGACATCTACCTGGTGTTCGTCAGCCGTCGCGGCATGCTGCCGTCGGTGCGAGCCTTGATCGACCACCTGGCGCTGCAAGTCCCGCTGGCGCTTGCCGGCTGAGAGGCGGCGCGGAATTCATCGCATCACCGCGTCAGATTCGCGTCGACGAGAGCCCTTGGAGTCCAAACCGTCGCAATGGCAGCACGCGACGAAGGACCGCGGCCCGTCCTCTCAATGTCGAACGACGTCGACGTCGCCTGTGAAGATGTAGCCTGAACCGCGCTCGGTCATGATCAATTGCGGCGACTTGGCATCGACTTCGATCTTGCGCCGCAGCCTGCCGACCTGGACGTCAATGGCGCGGTCGTACACCTCGGCGTTGTGAAGCCGTGACAGTTCGAGCAGTTGCTCGCGCCGTAGTACCCGCTTGGGCGCGGTCAGAAAGGCCAGCAGCAGGTTGAGTTCGCCGTTTCGCAATGCCACCTCCTCACCGCTTGGCGACGTGAGGCGCCGCAGCCGCAGATTCAGCTCCCAGCCGGCGAACCGGTACGCCCGGATGCTGGCCATGGCGTCGGCGACTGTCTCGTGCATCTGGGTTCGCCGCAGCAGCGCCCGGATTCTCGCCACCAGCTCCCGCGGAGAGAAGGGCTTGGTGAGATAGTCGTCGGCTCCGAGCTCGAGTCCCATGATCCGGTCGGCCTCGTCCTGCCGGCCTGTGAGGATGATGATGGGCACCTTCGAGCTGCCGCGAAGGTTTCGCGCGATCTCGAGTCCGTCCTCACCATTCAGTCGCAGATCGAGCAAAACCAGATCGACTGACTCGCGGGCCAGAACCTGAGACATGTCCGCTCCGGAGGCGACTGTTGTGACACGCATGTCTCGGTCACCAAGATAGACGCGAACCAGGTCGCAGGTCGACGCATCGTCGTCGACCGCGAGTACGTGCGCCTTGGATTTCATTTGCAGCTCCGCCATGGGACTGTCCTCCGCTTTGTCATGCACCCACCCGCTGAGCGGATGCGATGAGATGCCTCTGTGTCAGATGACACAAGCGCTTCGCAATTCGACATTCTCGAGACTGGCGACGGACCCAAAATCGTAATGAGAGCTTCCCAACAACGCGAGTGCGGATCAGACCGTGCCGCGCTCACATATCGAGTTCTGTCTTCGATTCGAGTCCTATGTCGCGCGCCTACCGAATTGCGATCGTCGAAGGCGACGATCTGATCAGAGAGATCGTCCAGCGCTGGCTCTCCGAAGCCGGGCACACGGTCGAAGTTCGTTCGCTTTCTGCGTTGCTCGCCGGCAATGGCTTCGACGTGATATTGGTCGATGTTGCGAGCCCCCGTAGCGGGGCGCCTCTGATTGCAGCCATTCGCGCCGTTCACCAGGCACCCATCGTGATGTTGTCGGCGCGGCTGCGAAGCAACCAGGCCGGGTCGAGCAGCCTCGCGCGGCAGCTCGGCGTGAAGGCTGTTCTGGGCAAGCCGTTCAGCCGCGAGGAGTTGCTGGCCGCCATCGAGTCGGTCTGACCCAGCGCGCCTGTCGTCACGGTCACGTCCCAAGGCGGGATCCCGCCGCCGCTGCGTCACCATGCTCCGCGAGCAATCGCGCCAACGAGGCGGCGAGATCGGCGGCCGCCACGGGCTTGCGCAACACGAGGGCGGCACCTGCGTGCTTCGCACGCTCGGCGATCGAGATTCCCAGATAGCCGCTGACGAGCAAAACCGGAACCTGAGGCCTGATCGCCTTAACCGACTTGATCAGTGCGATACCTCCGAGACCGGGCATGCGCTCATCGGTCACGATCGCATCGAATCGTTCCGGGTGGGCGGTGAACGCCGCCAACGCTGCCACTCCCGAACCGAACGCGACCGGAACGTAGTCGAGCTCCTTCAAGATGTCGGAGGTCAGCTGAAGGAGCGGTTCCTCGTCGTCGACCACCAGTATCTGCTGGTGGCGGCCTCGCGGTGGCGAGGTCCAGCGGACCGCGGTCCCCGGCTCCGGAATGGACGCAGAGCGCGGCAAGTAAACGATGAATGTGCTGCCCCAGGCGAGCGCACTCTTCACTTCTATCGCGCCATTGAGTTCTGACACGATGCCGTGCACCAGCGAAAGGCCTAATCCGGTACCCGAACCCACCTCCTTGGTGGTGAAGAATGGGTCGAATACCTTCGAGATCAGGTCGGGCGCAATGCCGACACCGCTGTCCTCGACGGACACCTTGAGATAGTCCCCTGGAATCACGGACCCTGTCGTGCAGGCGAGTTCAGATTCCAGGTGCACGTCATCAAGCGTGAGGGTGAGACTTCCGCCGTGCGGCATTGCCTGCAATGCGTTCGTCATCAAGTTCATCAGGACTTGGTGGATCTGCGTCGGATCGCCCATGACAACAACTTCGGAGGATATCAACCGGCTCTCGATCCGGACGCTCGCGGCAGCTGTGGCAGAGATGAGTTGAAGAGCCTCTTGCGCGACTCCCTTTACATCCACGGGTGTGCGCTCGCTGATGCCGCTGCGGCTGAACCCGAGAATTCCTTCCACGAGCCGGCGGCCACGTTCGCCGGCCTTGATGATCAACTCCAGATCGCGTCGCGCCTTGCTACCGGGCCGCGTGCTGCGGTAGCCCATCTCGCCGAACCCGAGGATCGCGCCGAGGATATTGTTGAAGTCGTGGGCAATGCCACCCGCCAGCGTGCCCAGCGACTCCAGACGCTGGGCATGCTGCAGGGCCTGTTCGGTGCGCTTGCGACCATCGATATCGCCGACGGAGCCTGCAACCCGAGTCGGTCGTCCTTCCTCGTCTCGCTCACACAAGCCCCTGATACGTACCCAGCGGAAGCTGCCATCCGGATGCGCGATCTGCCACTCGCCTTCGTAGCTCGGCAATTGTCCGCACAGGTAAGCCTCCAGCCGGTCGAACGGATGTTCGCGGTGATCGGGATGAACGCCGATAAGCTCCCGGTAGCGCGACAGCGGCTGAAGCGTCGGCCCTTCGCTGAGGCCGAAGATGCGCTGCGCCCTTTCGGAAAGAAACATCTGCGCGGTGGCGATGTCGAGATCCCAAATGCCTTCGCTGGAAGCAGCCACGGCGAGGGCGAAGCGTGCTTCCGAGTTGCGCAGCGCGTGTTCGCTGTTTTTACGATCGGTGATGTCGTTTACAGAGCCGATGTATCGGATCGGCTTGGCCGATTCGTCCCGCAACAAGAGCCCGCTGGTACGCACCCAGCGCATCTCGTTTGTATCTTCCTTGAAGACTTGGAGCTCAAACTCGAACCGACTCGACTGGCCGGCGAAGGAAGCGGCCGAGGCCGCTTTCCACCGCTCGCGATCATGGGGCGGCATCCGCAATCGGCGCAGGAATTCATCTCGACCGGAAAAGCGCGTCTCGGGCGGAATACCGTAGATTTCCAGCATGCGTGGGGACGCGTGGTATTCGTCGGACTCGATGATCCAGTCCCAATGCCCGTCTCGCGCCGCATCCATCGCCAGCGCGTGACGCCGCTCTGACTGGCGCAGTTCTGATTCGATGCGCTTTTGTGCATCGATGTCGCTGATCGAGCCTGCCATTCGGTGGACTTGCCCATCCGCGTCGTGGGAGCAAAGCCCCCTGATCCGCACCCAGCGGTAGATCCCATCAGCATGTCGAAATCGCAATTCGCGGTCGTAGGTCGGAGCTCCGCCCGAGAGATACGCGTGGAGTGCTTCGATCGCGGGGGCTCGATCTTCGGGATGGATTTCTACCAGAGCCTGCCATTCGGGCTGGGTCCGAACCGCGTTGCCTGCCGCGATACCGCAGAGATGCTGTGCCCGCTCGGAGACGAACATCTGCTTCGACGCCAGCTCCCAGTGCCATACGCCATCGTTGGATGCAGCAATTGCAAGCGCGAATCGTTGTTCCAGCTCGAACTGGGCCGTTTCGGCGATTCGCCGCTCGGTAATGTCGACGGAAATGCCGCTGACACGCTGAAGTCCGGCCTCCACCAGGTAGGCGCCACGCTCCTGAATCCATCGTATCGTGCCATCGGGTCGCACGACCCGGAACTCTGCGTGCCACGGCCGATCCGAACTGTGCTTCAACCAGGCGACGAAAGCGTTGCCGATGCGCGCCTGATCCTCGGGATGAATCGCTCTGATCCACAGGTGTGGGTCGCTATAGAGTTCCTCGCACGAGCGGCCCCAGATGTCCTCGAAGCTCGGGCTGACGTAAATGACACGTTCGGGTTCGATTTGCGTCATCCAGATGACGTCGGCCGTCGAGGAGGCGATGCGGTCGAAACGGGCTTCACTTTCGCGCAAGGCCTGTTTGGCGCTCTCCAGCTCCATCTGGACTTGGAGCTTCGCTTCGCCGTCACGAAGAGCAGCTTCGTAAAGGCGCGCGTTTCTCAGAGCGACAGCGGCCGGCGAGGCGATCCTCGAGACCCTGGACTGGTGTTCGTCGGTGAAGAAGGCGCGGTTGCCGGACTCCAGGTAGAGCATTGCCTCGACCCGACTCTGTCTCATCAGCGGAACACAGATGAACGAGCGCGCGTGCGCCGAGGCGCCAATGGCCAACAGCGGGTCGGGGCGTGAGCTGTCGCCGACCCGTACGGCGCTGGCCGATCTTTCAACGAGGCTTGCGACACCGACCGGAATGTCGGCCGACGAGATGGGAAACGAACCCAGGCGCAGCGACACGCCGCTCTCGATCACGAGTGCCTCGGCCGATAGCATCCAATCGGATTCGAACTTTTCGATCAGCAGGCCGCGATCCGCGCCCGACTGCTCGAGGACCGTTCGCATCAGCCGCTCGACCAGGTGCTCGGGCAGGATCTCGCCGCAGAAGCTCTGGATGGCGGCGAAGAGTCCCTGCGAATCGCCGGCGCTCGAGGCGGCGGGCATGTCGGCTTCGCGCGCAGCCTGCCGCGTGTCCTCTTCGGTCAGTTCGGGGCGCTCGGCAAGCAAGGCGGAGACTTTGCCTGTCGCGCCCCATCGACGGTAGGCGGCCAAGGCAGCGCGCCAGTGTGTCGCGGCGAGAAGCTCGAGATGCTCATCGAAAAGGAAACGCGCGGCGTGTTCGTTCGCCAGTGCTTCGTCGGCGACGATGGCGCTCTTGCGGGCGCTGGAAACCGCCTCCTGGTACAGGCGTGCCGCATCGATCGGTCGGCGCTGGAGACGCGCCAGCTCCGCACCGACGAGGGCCACCTTGGGCGCGAACAGGGCAGGGTTGTGCTCGCACCAGGCGGCAAGACGGCGCTGACGGATCTCGATCCGCTCGACCAGATGCTGCACATCTCCTTGCGTCGAGCGCTGCAGCGCAGCCAGCGCCAGTGCGTGGAAGTACGGCTGGTTCAAGGTCCGCGCATGCACCGGTGAGGACCATGCCCAAGTGGCGGCCAGTTCCAGTGCGGCCTCAGCCGCGGCCATGTCGCCAGCCAGCAGAAGCGCCTGCCCCCGCGTAACCCAATAGGTGAAGATCATGTCCGGCATCCGGCCGCTCGTCAGTTCGGCCTCGAACCGGGACCGATCGAACGAAGGGCCGTCCCAGTCAGACAACGAGGCGGTCTTGCCGCGCAGTGCCTCGACGAACCGCTGTTGCGTCAAGAGTTCGTCCACGACGTCACGAAAGCCATTGCGCCGCACGTAGACCAGGCCGCTTGCGATCTCGTCGGCGACGACGTGCAAAGGCTCTGCTTTCAGCAGCATGTCGTGAACAGTGTGGTGGCAGGCGAAGCAGGCGACGGCGACATCGCCGCGCTCCGAACCCGCCGTGAACGCGGCGCGGCTCAACGCGATCGTCGTACCTGGCGGTCTCACCCAGCCAGCGGCAATTTCGAGCGCGAACAGGGCTTTCGGCTCGAAGGCCTCGAAGCCATGCCGATGGACGAGATCGTGCGCGAGCTGCGCGAAACTGATCGCTTCCTGATGCCGCTGATGATGGTGGCCCAGCATGATGCCGAACCAGCCCAAGGCCTGGACGGACGCCGGAACGACACCGTGCTCCAGCGTCAACCGAACGAGGTGGCAAAGATGGACGAAGGCGAGGCGCTCGTCCGTGAAGCAAGCTGGAGCCAGCAGTTCGGCCATTACGTCGGCGGCGAGCTGAAAGCCCCTGTCTGCGCTGAGCGGCAGTTCGACCAACGAGGGAATCGGCCGCTGGCCTAGCTGTCGCCAAACGCCTGCCAACGCCGCCCCGAGCTCGGCCGCCGAAGGATGCGCCGACATCTCGATGCCGTGCAAACGCATGGCAAGGATCGCTTCATCCACGGCGGTCGAATACGCGGCGCGAAGAACGTGCAGAGTCACGCGCGCGCGGTAGACGGCGGTTTGCTCGTTGATGGATTGCGCCCGTGACAACAAGACGTCCAGCCGCTCCAGCGCGGTCTCGAGCGCGCCCCCCAGGAGATCGCACTCGGCACTCGCGAGGTGAAGCTCGAAGGCCAGGCTCGTGTCCAATGCCCCGTCATCCAGGGCCAGCAACTCGGCGCCCTCCCGGTAGTAGCTCGCGGCGGACGCGTAGGCAGTTGCCAAGCGAGCGCGATTCCCGACAACCAGATTCAATCTTGCGAGCCACACACGACAAGTCGTATCCCGCAACAGGATTGACCCGCGATTCAGCTGATCGACGGCTTCGAACGATGCGTCTGTCGGCCGTGCAGCGCCTCCCAGATTCACCATCGTGCCGCCTATGCGCAGATGGTGGGTTGCTCTCTCCTCGGCATCCAACGAGGCGTACGCCGCCTCGCGGACGCGGTCGTGGACACAGAGCCATGTGTCCTGGGTGCAGGACACCAAGCCGTTGGTCACTGCGGCGCCGAGGTCTGCGGCAACCCGATCCTCGGGCAATTGCGCGACGAAGGCGAGCTGGGCAGTCGAGGCAGCGAAGCGGACACAGGAGAGGATCCTCACCAGGTGCAGCGTTGGAGCCGGAAGCCCCACGAGTTTCGAGTGGAGCAGCTTGTCGAGATCGCCGATCCCGCGCAAGTCCTGGACTCCGACTTGAGTCCATGTCCACCGCGCCAGGATCGGATCGAACTCGACGCATTGTTGGTCGGCAAGCCTGGTGAGCAGCTGACCCGTCAACAGCGGATTTCCGCCGCCTTCGGCATAGAGAATGTCGGCCAAGGAGGCTGCCGAGCTCGGCGCGCACTCGAGTGCTTGCGCCACAAGTCTTTCGATGTCGCTGGGATGCAATGCAGCAAGAACGACGTCCCGAACCTTGGAAGAACCGACGCGCACTCTGGAGAGCATCGATGCCAACAATGGATGGGCCGCCGCCTCGTCCGGACGCAGTGCGCAAACCAGGAGTACATGCTCGAGAGCGGAGCTGCCGAGCCAATATTCCAACAAGGCAATGGTTCCGGGGTCGGCCCAATGAAGGTCATCCAGAAACAAGACCAGCGGACGCTCGGCCCGTGCAAATGTCTGCAGGAAGCGGCTGAAGACCTGCTGAAAGCGAGCAGTCATGTCGACTTGGGACAGGTCTGTCGCCGCGGCCTGGGGGCCCAGGAGCTCTTCCATTTCGGGGACCAGAGCGGACACCAGTGACCCGTGCGTCCCTAGCGCATCCTGCAACGAACGGCGGTGCAGGTCCTGTTGGTCGGGCGACGTGTCGGTGCTCTCGCGCAGCAGCGCTCGCAGCGACTGCGAAATCGTTCCGTAGGGCACGTTTGATCTGTGCGTACTGAACTTCCCGGCCGCA
Source organism: Caldimonas sp. (assembly GCA_039933535.1). GTDB lineage: Bacteria > Pseudomonadota > Gammaproteobacteria > Burkholderiales > Burkholderiaceae_C > Schlegelella_A. Next base: position 20,044 of record JBDTNU010000022.1, read on the forward strand.
AAGCTGAGTGGCGACGCGCTGGCGCTCCTTCTGAATGCCTCGACCAGCGTGGATTTGCCAATGCCCGAGGAGCCACTGACGAGAACGCATTCGCAGCCACCGTGGCTGGCGATGCGGTGATAGGCCGAGTACAAGGCAGCGAGTTCGCGGTCGCGCCCGAACAACAGATTCGGCGCGACGATCCTGGCCGACAAGTCGGCCAGGCCGCAGGCCCTCGATGGCATATCAGGGCCTGGCTGGCGGGATGACGGAGGTTCGGGTGGCTTCGTCGCGCTCGAGTGCAAGCTCATAGCGCCCCCCGCGGTTCGAGTCTGCCATCCCTCATCTTGCCAATTTTCGGCACAGCACCCCTCGCTCAATCAAATCCGAGACGCCGATGTCAACGCTCGTCTTCCCTCGCCGTATCAGAGCACGTGGTCGCGAGCGATTTGTGACCTTGGACGCGATTCATGTGTCACCTGACACATGACTTCGCCCGCACCGCTGACGGTGGATTCGAGGTGCCCTGCGCCGGACCCTGGCCATAGGCCGCCTCAACTCGTCCTCGTCGCCTTGAGCGCTCTCCCAGTACTGATCCCGCCGGCTCCGTGATCGGCATGCGTGCTGTCGAGGTCCATCGCGTCAGGCGCGATGCCTTTGTATCACCTGACAGACGCTGAACACCCCCCGGACATTGTGCGCGGACGATCTCTTGGCAATCTACCAGCAGAGCATTCAAGTCTCTACGGAAGGCATCCTATGAATTCGTATACCTCTCTCGCGACGTCGCGCCGCTTCGCCATGTCAAACATCATGGTCTCGCACTCGAACGCGCTGGTTTCCGCGGGACTGATCGCGATGATTCAACGGATATCGGGATGCGCAGTCCACGACGGCGAAAGCGTCGAGGTAGATGGGTCGCTGAAGCTGCCCCTTCAAAACATCGACTTGCTGGTCGCCGATTCGACAGCACTCGTGCGGTCGGCGGTCTTGCGTCAGTTCGCTGATCCCTCGCACACCTTGACCAAGCCGCAGATCGTCCTTTTGACGGCAGCGGCCGGAATCGGCGAGGTCGCTACGCCGGTGCCGCCTGGGGTGAGTGCCTGCCTGTCCATGCATTGCCACCCGGATGATTTGCTGAACACGGTTTGCGGTTTGATCGGCACGTCAATGCCGTCGCCGGACGGGCCCCGCGTCGTCCCGAACACCGAGGTCAGCGCCTCGGTACCGACGCTGCCGCGCCCTCGGGGTGGATTGGCCCCCTCGGCGCTGCGGCGCGTCAGGGAACACATCGAGGCAAATCTTGCCGAGCACATCGAGTTGTGCGATCTCGCAGCACTCACGGGCTTGTCGGCCTGTCACTTCTCGCGCGCCTTCAAGCAGAGCGTGGGCATGCCACCGCATCGGTATCTGATGTCGCGTCGGATCGCAGCAGCGACGAGGCTGATCGAGACGACCGATCGACCGATGTGTGATATCGCGCTGGAGGTCGGATTTTCAGACCAGAGTCACTTCACGAGAGTGTTCACCGTCGAAATCGGCGAGTCGCCACGACGATTTCGACACCTGCGCCGTTGAGTCTAGACAGGACCCGATCCTTCGGCCAGCCCGTCGGCGTAGTCTCCGACGCCCGCATGAAGCTATGCCTGCTCTTCACCAACTGCCCGCCATTGACCTCACCAGCGCCCGCGAGTTGCGATGACCGGTTTGCGGCCGAGACCGTACCTACGAAGTTCGAGATCGATCGGCAGCAACCGCTGCACAGCTGACCCTAACGACGAGCCGGTGAACGGCGAGAGAGTCAGCCGCTTGCCGGGATAACGCTTGTGTCCGGAGACTTTCGGGCTGCACCGGCCCTCGCTCTGACTCCAGTGCGCAGCGCGTCCAAGTGGTCTGCCCAAGCCTGCATCATCCGCCTGCGTTCGGGCAAGTACGTAGCGTGGTTGTACGAAGCCGAGACGGCGTTGCGCTCCTGGTGCGCGAGCTGTAGTTCGATGTGAGCGTGCGAAAAGCTCATCTCGTGGAGCAGGGTGGACGCGACCCCTCGGAACCCGTGTCCAGTCATTCGGTGCTTGTATCCCATGCGTTCGAGCGCCCCTAGGATCGTGTTGTTCGACATTGGCCGCTCGTGATTGCGCTCACCGGGGAAGACGTAGGGCGAGAGATTTCGAAGCTCGTTCAGGCAACGCAGCGCGTCTACGGCCTGCTTCGAAAGGGGAACGATGTGAGGTGACCGCATCTTCATGCGCGCGGCCGGGATGCGCCATTCCGCGGCTTCGAGATCGAACTCGTCCCACGTGGCGTGGATCAGCTCGGAGGTGCGGACAAAGGTGAGGGCGATCAGCTGGAGTGCCGCACGCGTATGGGGCGAACCGTCGTACACCGCCATCTTGCGGAGCAGTTCCGGCAACTCCTTGGGCTCGACCCGCGGGTAGTTCTCCTTGCGGCGGGACTTCAAGACATCGCTGGGCTTGATGGCAGCTGCCGGGTTGTGCTGGACGTATCCGAGCGCGATCGCATAGCGAAAGATCTGCCCGCACGTCTGGAGCGCCCGCTTGGCGATGTCCAGAGCGCCTCGTGCTTCGATCTTCTTGGCCATCGCCACGAGCTTCGGAGTCGTGACATCGACGATAGGCAGGTGCCCCAGGACCGGAAAGACGTCG
>JBDTNU010000023.1:0-22463 GCA_039933535.1 Caldimonas sp.
ACTCCTTCTACGAAAGCACGCTGGCGCTCTACACCGACCAGTACGCCATCTTCGGCGACCCCGAGGTGCTGCCGGTCAAGGTGATCTGGGACTACACCTACTACTGGGGCGTGCTGGCGCAGTTCTTCTTCCAGCGGCGCCTCGTCGACCTGGCAGCGTTCTCCGAGTTGCGCGCCGAGCTCGCGCATTGCCAGGCGCTCAACGTCGAGGTGCAGGCACTGTTACGCATGTGGTCGGCAGCGCGGCCGCTGGCGCAGGTCGCCAATCCGGCGGTGATGCTCGACCAGGCATCGCTGCCCTGGTTCAGCGACCTCAACAAGAGCCTCAACGACAGCCTCGACGACGCCGGCTTTCGCGAGCGGATCCGCCATTCGACACGGCAGATGCGCACGCTGGCAGCGGAGATCGCGGAGCGGGCCGAGGGCGCGGCGGGCGTCGTCTCGCCGGCGTTGTCCAGGCTGCTCGAGCAGAGCCTCGTCCAGGCTGAGCCCGACGCGGCGGCAGAGCCGATGCTCTTCGCCGTTGCCGCGTGATCCGCCGCGCGGCCCTCAGGCCGTGACGCGCAAGCCAGAAGCGCCTGAATGCACCGAGCCGATGACGGCCGCGGCGTCGAAGCCTTGCGCACGAAACACGGCCATCACTTCGTTCACGCTCGACGGATCGCAGGCGACGAGCAGCCCGCCCGAAGTCTGCGGATCGCTGAGCAGATCGCGCGCCACCGACGGCAATGCCGGGTCGAGCTCCACCTCGGCGCCGTAGCCGGCCCAGTTGCGCCCCGAAGCGCCGGTGACGAAGCCGTCGCGCGCCATGCCGGCGATGCCGTCGAGCAGTGGCACCTTGCTCCATTCGATCGTCACGCCGAGCCCCGCGCCACGCGCCATCTCGAGCGCATGGCCGGCCAGGCCGAAGCCCGTGACGTCGGTGATCGCGTGCACTCCCGGCATGTCGGCGAGCGCCATGCCCGGCGTGTTGAGGCGCGTCGTGGTGGCGATGAGCTGCCGGTAGCCGGCGGCGTCGAGCGCGTTCTTCTTGAGCGCGGCCGAGAGGACGCCAACGCCGATCGGCTTGCCGAGCACGAGCACGTCGCCATCCTTCGCGTCGGCGTTGCGCCGCACCTTGTCAGGGTGCACGAGACCCATCACGACGAGCCCGTAGATCGGCTCGACCGAGTCGATGGTGTGGCCGCCGGCGATCGGGATGCCGGCCTCGCGGCAGATCGATTCGCCGCCGCGCACCACGTCGCCGATCTGCTCGACGCTGAGCTTGTCGATCGGCATTGCGACGAGCGCGAGCGCCATGATCGGCCGGCCGCCCATCGCGTAGACATCGCTGATCGCGTTGGTGGCGGCGATGCGGCCGAAGTCGTACGGGTCGTCGACGATGGGCATGAAGAAGTCGGTCGTCGCGACCAACGCCTGGGTGTCGTTGAGCTTGTAGACCGCCGCGTCGTCGGCGGTCTCGATGCCGACCATGAGCTCTTTCGGCACGAGGCCGCCTGCGCTCGAGCGCAGGATCGCCGAGAGCACGCCGGGCGCGATCTTGCAGCCGCAGCCGCCGCCGTGAGAGAAGCTGGTGAGTCGAACCGGCGCGGCATCGGGCAAGGCGCAGGCGACGGGCGATTCAGTGTTCATGGCAGGTGTCGATGCGAGGTCGGGTGCGGATTGTCTCAGCGCCGCGAAGACCGCGGTGCCGCGAGGTCGGCGACGAGTGCGCGCACCGCGCACCGTTCGGTCGCCGGCCGGAACAGCGGCTCCCGCGCGTCGCACTGGGCGCGAAGGCGCGCCGCGAACGCCGCATCGTCGACGAAGCGGCGCATCAGGGTGGCCAGCGCCGACGCGTCGCCGAACGCGAAATAGCCGTCGTACCCGGCGCCGAGCAGGCCGACGTTGCCGTCGATGCGGCTCGCCAGGACCGGCACACGCGAGCGCACGGCCTCGATCACGACATTGGCGCCGCCTTCGATCCGGCTCGCGTGCACCAGGCAGCGGGCGCGCGCGATCGCGCGCCGCGCCGCCGCGTGCGGCTGGGCGCCCAGCCAACGGTACGCGGGGCATGCCGCCATCGTCGCCCGCGCCTCGTCGCCGAGCGCTGCGTCGAGCGCTTCGCCGATGTGGGAGATGACCGGACTGGCCTGCGCTTCATCCGCCAGCAGGCGCACCGCCTTCATCAGGGTCGCCGGATCCTTCTCGTCGCGCAGGTGGCCGACAGCGACGAAGTCGGCGTCGCCCGGACGATGCGCTGCGACCAGCGCGGTCGCCGACTGCACGATGACACGGGCGCGGGCGCGGCTCGCGGCATCGAGCCGCGCAAGGCCCGCTTCCTGCAACACGATGATCGCGCTGGCACACTGCAATGAATGGCGCGTGCTGGGATCGATGTCGAGGTCGCGATAGAGATCGGTACCGGTCAGAACCAGTGCGATCGGCGCACCGGGCCGCGCCTCTCGCCATCGCGTGATCGTTTCTGCCGAGCGGCGGGCATGGAGCGCGATCAGCAGGTCGGCGTCGGCCGCGCCCTCCGCGACGCCGCGGATCTCGACTTGCGCGACCGGCGCCAGGAAGCGCTGCCAGCGCGACGCGGTGTGCCAGTTGCCGTTGTTCGCCGCGGCGAGCGCGGGCGACACGATGCAGACGCGTGGCATGGGCGAGCGCTCGGCGGCCATCGGCCCATGATGTCACGCAGCGGTTCGGCGCATGGCTGCTGACGCGCGCCGGCTGGCCGGTGACGCGCTCGCCGACGCCTTGCGCGACAGCCGCACGACGACGCTGGCGCGCACTCTCGACCTGGACGACGCGGCCTGGCGGGTGCCGCAGCGGCCGGGCGTCAACCTCGTCGCCTGGGAGCTCGGCCACCTCGCCTGGTTCGCCGAGTTCTGGATCCTGCGCGGGCCGCACGCGGTCGATGCCTCGGGCTTCGTCGACGCCGCACGGCCGCCGCGCGTGACTGGCGCCGACGCGCTGTTCGACTCTGCGCGGCTCGCCCACGCCGATCGCTGGCGCGTCGAGCTGCCTTCGCGCGGAGCGCTCGTCGCCACCCTCGACGCCCAGCTCGACGCGTGCATCGACTCCATCGCGCGCGACGAGGCAGATGACGCCGCGAACTACTTTCCTCGTCTCGCCCTGTTCCACGAGGACATGCACGGCGAGGCGTTCGCGTGGCTGCGCGCGACGTTCGGCCTGCCGGCGCCGGCCGGGCTCGAATCGATGCCGCACCTGCCTATCGGCGAGCCGCTGCGTGTCGACGGCTGCGCGACCGAGGTCGGCCGCGCAGCGTCTGTCGCGGGCTTCTCGTTCGACAACGAGCAGCCTGCGCAGCGCATCCGCGTCGCGCCCTTCGAGATCGACGCCGGTCCGGTGCGCAACGTGGACTTTCTGCGCTTCGTCGAGGCCAATGGCTACGACCGCGCCGAGCACTGGACCGGCGACGCCGGCGCGTGGCGGGCGCGGTCCGGGCTTTCCCATCCCGAGCGCTGGCGACGCGGCGACGACGGCGCCTGGCAGGCGCGCTGGTTCGATCGCTGGCGGCCACTCGACCTCGAGGCGTCGGTCGTTCACGTCAACGCCTGGGAAGCAGAAGCCTGGTGCAGCTGGGCGGGGCGCCGCCTGCCAAGCGCCGCCGAGTGGGAATGCGCGGCGCGCGACGAGCGCTTCCACTGGGGTCGAAGCGTCTGGGAGTGGACCGCAGACGCCTTCCTGCCCTACCCGGGATTCGCGGCAGGGCCCTACCGCGACTACTCCGCGCCGTGGTTCGGCGATCATCGGGAGTTGCGCGGCGGCGCGTTCGCCACGCACCCACGCCTGCATCACCCGAGCTATCGCAACTTCTTCAGCCCCGAACGCAACGACGTCTTCGCCGGCTTCCGCACTGCGGCGCCGCGGCGCTGATCACCAAGGATCGCATTCCATGTCTCTCATCCGTACGCTCCTCGCCGCCACGGCACTCGTCACCGGCCTCGCCTCGGCACCCGCGGCGCTCGGCCAATTGCCCGGGGTGCTGCGCGTCTCGGCGATTCCCGACGAAGCGCCGACCGAGCTGCAGCGCAAGTTCAAGCCGCTCGGCGACTACCTGAAGAAGGAGACCGGACTCGAGGTCCTGTTCATTCCGGTCACCGACTACGCGGCGGTCGTCGAAGGCCTGGCCAGCAACAAGCTCGACCTCGCCTGGCTCGGCGGCTTCACCTACGTGCAAGCACGCATCCGCACCAACGGCGGCGTCGTGCCGATCGTGCAGCGCGCCGAAGACGCCAGGTTCACGAGCCGCTTCATCGTGCCGCTCGACAGCCCCGCCAAGACGCTTGCCGACCTGAAGGGCAAGACCTTCGCCTTCGGCGCGCCCTCGTCGACCTCGGGCAGCCTGATGCCGCGCTACTACCTGCTGCAGGCCGGCATCGATCCCGAGCGCGACTTCAAGTCGGTCGCGTTCTCGGGCGCGCACGACGCGACCGTCGCCTTCGTCGCCGCCGGCCGTGCCGAGGCCGGCGTGCTCAACGCCTCGGTGATGGACAAGCTGGTCGAGACGCACAACGCGAATGCCGCCAAGGTGCGCGTGCTCTCGGTCACGCCGCCCTACTTCGACTACAACTGGACCGTCCGCCCCGGCATGGACGCGGCGCTGACGAAGAAGCTGACCGACGCCTTCCTCAAGCTCGACCCGGCCAGGCCCGAGATGAAGGAGATCATGGACCTGCAGCGCGCCTCGAAATTCATCCCGACGCAAAGCAGCAACTACGACAGCATCGAGGCGGCGGCCAAGTCGGCCGGACTGATCAAGTAGCGGCGCACGCGACGGCGACGCGCGTATGAGCTTTCGGCTCGAGGGCGCGAGCCTCGTCCACGCCAACGGGCAGCGCGCCCTGCACGAGGTCTCGCTCGCGCTGGCGCAAGGCGAGCGCGTGGCCGTGATCGGCCCCTCGGGCGCCGGCAAGACGACGCTGGTGCGCGTCCTCGGCACGTCGCTGCGCCCGACCGGCGGCAGCGTTGCGCTGTTCGATACCGACCCGTGGCGCCTGTCCGCCGGCGAGCTGCGCCGCTTGCGCGCGCGCATCGGCGTCGTGCACCAGAGCCCGCCGATCCCGCCGCGCCTTCGCGTCGTCACTGCGGTGCTGGCCGGGCGTCTCGGCCGCTGGTCGACCTGGAAGGCGCTCGCGTCGCTGCTCGTGCCGGGCGACGCTGCGGGGGCGCGCGAGGCGCTCGCCCGGCTCGACCTCGGCGACCGCGTCTTCGACCGCTGCGACCGGCTCTCGGGTGGCCAGCTGCAGCGCGTCGGCATCGCTCGCGTGCTCTACCAGCGGCCCGACCTGATCCTCGCCGACGAGCCGGTCTCCGCGCTCGACCCGACCCTGGCCGACGAAGCGGTCGGCGCGCTCGTCGCGGCCAGCGAAGCGAACCGGGCGACGCTGGTCGCCTCGCTGCACGCGGTCGACCTGGCGCTGAAGTGGTTCCCGCGCCTGATCGGCATGAAGAACGGCGAGGTGCGCTTCGACCGCCCGACCGCGGCGGTGACGAGCGCGATGCTGCACGAGCTGTACGCGACCGAAGGCCGCGTTTTGCCGATCCAGGGCGTCGACGCCGCCGACGACGAGGCACGGCCGGCGAACGTCCTGCTCCTGAAGCGCCCCGGCTCCCAGTGAACGCACGCGCATGAGCGGCACGACCGGCGCGCTCGCCGCACCGTCCGGCGCACTGCGCGACCCGGCGGCCCGCGGCCGCCTCGGCACCGCGCTCGTGGCGATCGTCGTCCTCTGGCCGCTGCTCTCCCTCGCCGAGTTCCGCCCGTGGATCCTCTTCGAGGGCGGCAACGCGCAGGTGATGGCGAACTTCCTGGGCGCCTTCCTGCCGCCCGCGACCAACGCCGACTTCCTCGGCCTGCTCGGCAAGGCGACCCTCGAGACGCTGGCCATCGCCACCGCCGGCATCGCGCTCGCCTTCGTCGTCGCCGCGCCGCTCGCCGTGCTGGCGACGCGCACGCTTTCGATCTCGCGCATCGGTCCGGGGCCGCGCCGGCACCGCGGCGCGGTCGCGCGCACGCTCACGCGCGCCGTGCTCACCGTCCTGCGCGCGATCCCCGAGGTCGTCTGGGCGCTCGTCTTCGTGCGTGCCCTCGGCCTCGGCCCGGGTGCCGGCGTGCTGGCGCTGGCCGTGACCTACGGCGGCATGCTCGGCAAGGTCTACACGGAGATCCTCGAATCGGGCGACACGCGCTCCGCGCGGGCGCTCCTCGAAGCCGGCAGCGGCCGCCTCGGCGCGCTCTTCTATGCGCTGGTGCCGAGCACGGCGCAGGAGCTCGCCTCGTACACCGTCTACCGCTGGGAATGCGCGGTGCGCGCCTCGGTGGTGATGGGCTTCGTCGGCGCCGGCGGCCTCGGCCAGCTGATGGACCAGTCGATGAAGATGCTGAACGGCGGCGAGGCGAGCAGCATCCTGCTCACCTTCCTGCTGCTCGTGCTGCTGGCCGACGGCCTGAGCGCGCTGATCCGGCGCGTCCTGGCATGAGCCGCGCCGCCGCTGTCACCACGCCGGCCGACGCGATACGCGGGTGGCGTCCATGCTGGGGCTGCCTCGCGCTCGCGCTCTCGCTGGTCGTCGCCATCGTCGCCAGCTTCGCCTATCTCGCGGTCGACTGGCGCCAGCTCTTCAGCGACGAGTCGACACGGCTGATGGTCAAGTTCGTGCGCGAATTCTTCCCGCCCGACCTGTCGCCGGCCTTCGTCGCCAAGGCGGCCTGGGGCGCACTGCAGACCTTTGCCGTCGCCGCGATCGGCACGCTCCTCGCCGTCGCCGCCGGTGGCGCGCTGGCCTTGCCGGCGGCGGGACGCTTCGGCCTCGCGGCGCGCCTCGCGGCACGCTTCGTCCTCAACGTGCTGCGCAGCGTGCCGGAGCTGGTGTGGGCGGCGCTGATGGTCATCGCGGCCGGCCTCGGCCCGTTCGCGGGAACGCTCGCGCTGGCCCTGCATACGACCGGCGTGCTCGGCCGGCTCTATGCCGAAAGCCTGGAGAACGCGCCGGCACAGCCCGAGCGCGCGCTGCGCGAGGCGGGCAGCGGCCGCATCGTCGCCTTCGCCTACGCGACGCTGCCGCTGGTCACGGCGCAGGGCGTCGCCTACGCGCTTTACCGGCTGGAGATGAACATCCGCATGGCGACCGTGCTCGGCTTCGTCGGTGCCGGCGGTCTCGGCCAGATGCTCTATTTCCACCTCTCGATCTTCCAGCAGGCGCAGGCCGCGACGTTGCTGGGCGCGATGTTCCTGCTCGTCTTCGCGGTCGACTCGCTCAGCGCGCTGGTGCGCGCGCGCCTTGCGCCCGCGCACGGCTGAGCGCGCTCACTCGGTCGTCAGCTTGAGGTCGGCGCGCGGCGTCCACGCGCCCTCGCCCGGCGCGGTCTTCGGCGCGCCGAGAAAGAGCCGGCTGGTCGGCAGGTCGCGGGTCGCGAGGTAATCGCGCACAACCACGGCGCGGCGCACCGCGAGTTGCCGAATCGCGTCGTCGGTGACCGTGATGCTGGCAAGCAGCAAGGTCTCCATTTCGTTGGCCGGCAGATCCTTGGCCAGGCCGACGACGTTCTTCGGCTTGACGATGTCGGCGCGCTTGTAGACCTCCTTGAGCAGCGCCGGATACTCGGCCTCGCCGACCGATATCTCGGCGTCGGCGCCGGCACCGGCAGCGATCGTCTGACGGCGCTTCTCGGCGCGGACGATCTGCTGCAGGCGGTCGCGCTTCCAGGCCTCACGCTCGCCCTCGAGACTGCTTTCTCCGCTCACCGTCAAGGTCAGCGCCGGCCGTTCGACCAGCGCCTTGGCGACCTTGTCGAGGCTTTCCCTGGCGGGCGTCGCGAGCGTCGCGGTGCCGGGCGCGAACTCGACGATCGAGAGCTCGCTGCCACCGCCGCCGAACGCCGACGCGAGCAGCGAGAAGGGCGCGGTCACGGCCTTGACGATGAGATTGGTGATGACCTTCCAGATCACGCCGCCGAGCGAGAACTGCGGGTCGTTGATCGAGCCGCTGACCGGCAGATCGAGGTCGATCACGCCGTGCCGGTCGGCCAGCAACGCGACGGCGAGCTTGACCGGCAGGCTCGCCGTCGCGCCCTCGGCCTTGTCGCCGAAGGCAAGCTGGTTGAGCACGATCTTGTTGCTCGCCGTCAATTGGCCGTTGGGCAGCACGACATAGGCGAGGTCGACGCTCATCTTGCCGCGTTCGATGCCATAGCCCGAGTACTTGATGGCATACGGCGACAGCGGCGGCAATTCGAGGTCGCGCACGGCAGCCTTGATGTCGAGCGCGAGTGGCTTGGCGAGTGGATTGAGCTTGCCCGTGATGTCGAGCGTGGCCGTGCCTTCGACGCGACCACGCAGGGCGAGGTCGGCGAGCACGGGCGGCTCGCCCGGCGCCGGTGGCTGCGACGAGAACGCCGCGAGCCGGCCGGTCAGCTCGCTCAGGTTGGCGCTGTAGTTGGGCTTGACGAAGCGATCGTTGTAGTTGACCCGCCCGTTCACGACGGCGATCGGTCCGAAAGCGACGATCGCCGCCGGCCCGGAAGCGGCAGCGCTGGCACCGGCACTGGCGACGCTGGCCGCCGCGCGCAATGGCAGCGCCGTACTGCCGGTCGCACTACTGGTCACGCCGCTGGCTGCACTCGCAGCCTGCGCCGGCGCGCCTGTCCGCGCGACATCCTGCAGGTTGAGCCGGCCGGTTTCGTCGAGCACGATGCGGGCGAAGAAATCGCTGAGCGCCGTCTCCGCCACCGTGACCCGGGTCGGTCTCGCCGGCACGATCGCGATGTCGATGCCGCGCAGCGACAGCGACTTCCAGTTCAGCAGCTGCTGACCGGCCGGCCCTTCGCGCACCATCGCCAGGCCGCTGCGCGGCGCGGCGCGGTCGCCGACCGCGCTGGTCGCGCGAAAGTCGTCGACGGTCGCGTCGCCGCGCACGGCGAGGCTCGTGCCGGCCGCACTGCTGCTCCATGAAAGATCGCCCTTGAAGCTGGTCTGCGCCTTCTGAACGTCGAGGTTGAACAAGTCGTCGAGATAGGGGTCGAGCAGATGCAGCGGCAAGTCCTTGAGGAGCAGCGCCGCCTTCGCGTTCGTCGGCACGCCCGAGACAAACGCATTCAATTCGCCGCGCACATCGACGCTGCCGACGACGCCGGCACCCACTGCCTTGCCGCTCGGCCCGGCCGGCACGGCGACGCGCGCGCCGAGATGGAAAGGCACCGACGACAAGGTATCGAGCGCCCATCCGTGCGCCTGCAAGCCGACATCGATCACGTCGAGCGCGGCCGGCACGGCCAGGCTGCGATCGGCGAAGTTGGCCCGGCCTTTGTCGACCTTGAGATCGCCCAGGATGATTCGCCAGGGTGCGGGCGCGGCAGCTGCCGTCTTGCTGTGCGGACTCGACGAGCCGATGGCCGGCGCTGTGCCGGCCTCGCTCGTTGCAGCAGCAGCGCGTTGCCAGGCATCGAAGTTCCAGCGCCCGTCGCTGCCGCGCTCGACGCGAGCGCGCGGCGCGTGCAACGAAAGGCTGCCGATCGCGGCGCTTCGTGCGACGCTGTCAATGCGCGCATCGATCAGCTCGATCTGCTCGGCCGCGAGCTCGGGCGCTTTCGCGTCGCCGAGCACGAGCCCGGCCAGCGCGATCCGGTTGGCATCGAGGCGAAGTTGGGCGCCGCCTTCGGCCGGCCGCCACTCGAGCGACACGTCGGCGCTCAGCGCACCCGCCAGCGGCGGCACGAGCACGTCACGAAGATAGGGGCGGGCAACGGTCAGCGGCAAGGCATCGAGGGTGACCTTGACGCTGGCGCCGGCCGCGTTGCCTTGGCCCGAGAAGGCCAGCTTGCCCCGATCCTTGGACGCGCCGAGAACGCCTTGTCCCTTGAAGACGACGGGGGCGTCGAGCGGCCAGCCGATGGCTTGCGCATCGAAGCTGAACTCGGTCAATGCCAGCGCGGCTTCGGGCGAGGTCGTCGCATCGCGCCAGTCGAGCTGGCCGGCGCGGATCGACAGCGCAGCGAGCGAGCCCTTCCAGCGCGAGGCAGGAGGCGCCGACGCCACCACGCCGCTCGCCGCAACCCTCGCCGCGCTTGCCGACTGGCTCGCCGCACTGGCCGCCGTCGTCGGCAAGGGAACGCGCGCCACGGCAACGGTCGCACCGGTCGGCTCTTCGGCCGCCAGCATCAGGTTGACCTTGCCTGCGGCGTTGCGCAGTGCGAGCACGTGCGGCGCGTCGATGTCGATGCGGGCGAGCTTGACGATGCTTTCGAGCGGCTGCAGGTCGTCGATCTGCACCTTGACGCTGCCGACCTCGAGCAGGTCGTGCGAAGCCGCGTCGGCGACCTTCAACGCGCTCACCGCGACGCTGCCGCGAACCCGAAGCGCCAGCTTGGGCCGCTGCTCGAACGCCAGCGAGAGGTCCGCGCTCAGCAGCGCCGACTGCAGGCGCACCGGCAAGCTCTGCGGCAGGTAGGGGAGCCAGGGTGCGATGTCGAAGCGATCGAGCTTGAGCCTGGCTTCGCCGGCGCCGTGTTCGCTGAAGGGCGTGGCCGCGGCGTTGGAGTCGAAGCGGCTGCCGTCGAGCGTGAACGCGAGATGCGGCTCGACCTTGATCTCGCGCTGCGAAGGCAGCGAGCTCACGAACGGCACGCCCAGCTCCAGGTCGCGCACCTTGTGAGTGGCGTTCACCGGCGCGTCGACAAAATCGGCGCCGCCGCCGCGCACGACGATGTTGTGCACGGCAAAGCGTGCCGGCTCGTCGCTGGCCGGCATGGCTGCGATGCGCTGCAGCACGTCGTCGATGTCGTAGCGGCCATCGCCGAGCCGCGCGAGGCGCAGCAGCGGCGCGTCGACCTCGAGACTGTCGATCACCGGCGCAAGCCGGAACAGCGAGGTCACGGCCGCGTTGGCGTGAATGCGCTTGACCTCGAGCTGCGCCGCCGCGCCCTCCTTGGCGCCGGCAAGCGCCAGGTCGGTGATCGTCAGCTCCAGCGTCCACGGATTGAAGGCGACGCTTCCGAGCGTCAATCGACGGCCGAGCTTGTCGATCGCCGCTTGTTCCGCCTGGCTCCTGACGACCTTCGGCACGATCAGCCAGGCCGAACTCCAGAGGACGACGAAGGCGAGCACGGCCAGGCCGAAGCGGATCGCATTGCGCCGCGTGGCGATGCGTTGCGTCCAGGCCGGCAGGTTCATGAATTCCTCGGTCGCACCGCGGGACGCGGCTCGAAGCTAGAGCGCATCGAGCGCCTTGCCGATGGCGGCGACCAGATCGTCGGTCGCTTCACAGCCCGCGCTCAGGCGAATGAAGCCTTCGCTGACCTTGTCGGTGCCCCAGCGCGCGCGACGCTCCGCCGAGCTGTGCATGCCGCCGAAGCTGGTCGCCTCGAACAGCATGTCGCACGAGCCGAGAAAGCGCTGCGCGATCCCGGCGCTCGCCAGCTCGAAGCTGACGACGGCGCCGAAGTAGCGCATCTGTCGCTTCGCGATCTCGTGAGACGGATCGGACTTCAGGCCGGGATAGCGAACCCCGCTGACTGCGCGATGCGCCTTCAGAAGCTCGGCGATCGCCTGCGCGTTCTCCGACTGCCGCGTCAGGCGCAGGTCGAGCGTGGCGAGGCCGCGGTGCACGAGCCACGCCTCCATCGGGCCGGGAATCGCTCCCACCAGCGTGCGCCATTGCTTGACGAGCTTGAGCAGATCGGGATCGCGCACCGCGACGTGACCGAACACGACGTCGCTGTGCCCGTTGAAGGCCTTCGTGTCGGAGGCCACCGAGAAGTCGGCACCGTGGCGGAGCGGCGCCTGGCTCAGCACCGTCGCCGTCGTGTTGTCGACCGCGAGCAGGCCGCCGGCGGCGTGCACGCGCGCGGCCAGCGCCTCGATGTCGCAGACGTCGAGGCTGGGATTGCTCGGCGTCTCGACCCAGACCAGCTTGACGCCGCTGAAGTCGGCACTCGCCATCGCCGTCGTCGGCAGGAGGCGAACGTCGACGCCCCAGCGCGCCAGGTAGGTCTGCGCATAGGAACGCGTCGCGAAGTAGCCGTCGTCTGGCAACACGATCGTGTCGCCGGGCTGCACGAACGGTGTCAGCACCGCGGCGGTGGCGGCGACGCCCGAGGCGAAGGTCAGCGCCGGTCCCGACTCGAGCTTTTCGATGACGTCTTCGAGCGCCGACCAGGTCGGGTTGTCGAAGCGTCCGTACTGGTACTTGACGCCTTCCTGGTCGCCCGGCAGGTGAAAGGCGCTGGCGAATGCGGGTCCGGCGAGAAAGGGCGTGCCGGTGATCCGCTCGTCGCTGCCGGAATGAAGGCCGAGCGTGGCGGCGGAGAGCTCGTGACGGTCTGGCATCGACGTGATTCCGGTGTGGCGATCCCCCTAGCGTAAGCCCAACGCGCGATCGAGCGCGACCCTGCCTGCGCCGCGGGCGGTGAGCAGCAGGAGCGGCGCGGCCCACGACAGATGCGTCGGCCAGGCATCCGGGTAGACGAAGACCTCGATGACGAGCGTCATGCCGAGCAGCGCCAGCGCCGCGAATCGCGTGAAGAGGCCGAGCACGAGCAGGATCGGAAACAGGTGCTCCGCATAGGCTGCGGCGTGCGCCGCCAACGATGGATCGACCAGCGGCAGGTGGTATTCGTCGCGGAACAGACCTACCGCGGAGTCGGTCACCGTGAGCCAGCCTTCCACCTTGGTGCGGCCCGAATAGAAGAAGACCGCCGCGATGCCGAGGCGGCTGACGAGCAGCACGAGATCGAGGGCGATCCAGCGCTCGAGCACGGCAGCGGCGCTGTTCCAGTGCTGACGGAGCGCATCGAAGCTCATCGCTTCCGAGCCTCCACGCGAGTGAAGGCGCCGGCCGCGACGAGGCCCGGCAGCCAGGCGACGGAAGGCGATGCAGCGTCGGCGTCGGCGCAGTCGGCGACCTCGACGGCGTCTGCGGCGTCTGAGGCGTCTGCGAAGCAAAGCCCGCGCGCGCACGCTTGCAGGAACGACACAACACCCACGTCGATGGCATGCCACGTGACCTCGCCGAAGGGACGAACGACCAGCCCGCTTTCGCCGCGCCAGGCCAGATCGTCGAACGTCGGCGAGCCTTCGCGATGACGGCGCCAGATCGTGAAGGCAGGCGACGATTCGAATCTCAGCCAGCGCGCCGCCGGATGCGGCACGAGCACGGCATCGAGCAGCGCCTGCGGCGAGAGCCCGGCCAGGTCACGCGCCGTGAGCACCGGTGCGTCGGCCGCGAGATGCGCCTCGGTCCAGGCCCGATCGAGCCGCGCGACATCGGCCAGGTAGGGCAGCTCGCCCGAAGGCGCGAATGCCGCGAGAAAGTCGGCGAAGCCAACTCCGTAGAGGGCGAGGCTGCCGTCGCGCGGCAGATTGGTGCTGACGAATCGCGCAGCGACATGCTCGAACCACTCGACGCCGACAAGCTGCGCGACGGTCGGATGATTCGCGGCGAGCGCGTCGACCGCGCCGCGCATCACGGTGTTGCGGTAGACGATGAAGCCGGGCTGCGTGGCGACTGCGTCGGCAGCGTCGGAGCCGACATCGGCGAACAGCGCTGCAGCAAAGCGACGCTGGAAGGCGGCCAGGCTCTCGGCTTGCGACATGCGGTCTCGATGCTCAGACTGCAACCGGTGCCAGCGCCGCGAGTCGCGCATGTGCCAGCTCGCGCTCGGCGAGCAGCTCGGCGAACGGCGGCAAGTCGGCATCGCGTTCGATCAGCGTCGGCCGCGCGCCGGCCCGATCGACGAAGCGCTGGAACAAGGCCCACACGCCGTCTGCAATCGGCGCGTCGTGCGAGTCGACCAGCAGCCGCTCGCCGAGGCGCGCGTCGGCGCGATGGCCGGCGAGATGGATCTCGACGACCCGCTCGGCAGGAAAGGCGTCGATATAGCGTTCCGCCGAAAGGCCGACGTTTCGCGCGCTGACGTAGACGTTGTTGATGTCGAGCAGGAGCGAGCAGCCGGTGCGTCGCGCGATCTCCGCAAGGAAGTCGATCTCGCTCCAGTCGTGGCCGTCGAGCGAGAGGTAGTGCGACGGGTTCTCGAGCGCGATCGTCCGGCCCAGCGCGTCCTGCACTCGGCCGACGTTGGCGCAGACCACGTCGAGCGCCTCGCCGCTGCGCGGAAAGGGCAGCAGGTCGGGCAGGTAGGCACCTCCTTGCCGCGACCAGGCCAGGTGTTCCGACACCAGCGCGGGCTCGAAGCGACGAACCAGCGCAGCGAGCTGCGTCAGCGTCGATGCATCGGGCGCGTCGCTGCCTGCCAGCGACAGCGACACGCCATGCAACGAGAGCGGATGCGCGTGTCGAATCGACTCGAGCCAGGCAAGCCGCGGCCCGCCGGCGACGAGATAGTTCTCGGCATGGACCTCGAACCACGCGCCGTCGGCGCGGCAGGCGAGCGCCTCGCCGTAGTGCTCGGCCTTGAGGCCGAGCCCCGCGGTCAGGGCAGACACCACGCGGCCGGCCGAGGCCAAACCGTCAGGACTTCATCGCTTCGAGCGAGCCGGTGCCCTTGGGCGTCTTGATGGTGGTGCAGGTGCCCTTGGCGACCGACTTCCAGGAGTTGCCCTGGTAGTCGACCTTCGAAGTGCCGGCGCAAGTGGTGCCAGCGCCGGCGGCGCAGTCGTTCTTGCCGGCAAGGGCCACGCCGAAGCACTTTTCGGTGCTGGCGATCTTGTCCTTTTCCATGTCGGCGGAGAAGGCCTGGGTGGACAGGGCGGCCAGTGCGGCGGCGGCCAGGGCGAGCGATCGAGCATTCATGGGTGAAACTCCGGCGTGGTTGAGGAAGAGCGCCATTCGCGTTTCTAACGCATCGCGGCACGCTATCTATTTCGTCGCGTCACACCGTCCGGTTACGCCGGATGAAGAAAAATATTTGGAGCGCGCTGTAACCCCGGCGGGCCGACGCCCGAACTTCGAGAGACGCGTTGAAGCAGGTCGAATCCATCTTGCGTGAGCGGTTGCTGCTGGCCCTGGCCGGCGACAACATCGCCTACACGCAGTTTCTCACCGGTTCCGGCGCACGCCTGCGTGCCTACTTCGGACGCCGCCTGACCGCATTCCCCGACGACGTGGAGGACCTCGTGCAAGAGACGCTGCTGGCGATCCACAACCAACGCCATACGTACCGCCCCGAGCAGCCGGTGACGGTGTGGCTGCATGCCATCGCCCGCTACAAGCTGATCGACGCGTGGCGCGCGCGATCGGCACGCGCCGCGATCAGCGTGCCGCTCGACGACGAGACCGCCGCCTCCTTTGCCGATGAAGCCCCGGCGGCCGCCGAGTCGCGCCGCGACCTGCTCGAGTTGCTGGCCACGCTGCCCGACCGGTTTCGCTTGCCGATCCTGCAGGTCAAGATCGAGGGGCTCTCGGTCGCCGAGGCGTCGGCTCGGTCCGGGATGTCGGAGTCGGCGATCAAGGTCGGCATCCACCGCGGCCTGAAGCGCCTCGCGGCAATGGCCCGGGGTGACGCGTGAAAACCGAAGACCTGATCGAGGCACTCGGCCGCGGACCCATCGCCGTCGACCCGAAGGCACTGGCGCGTCGCTTCGGCCTGATGGTCGGGGTGGGCGCGGTGGCGACGCTGGCGCTGCTGCTGGCGCTGCTCGGGCCGCGCCCCGATCTCGCGAGCGCGATCGCCGGCCCGATGTTCTGGATGAAGCTTGCCATTCCGGCCATGCTCGCGGCGACCGCCCTTGCGGCGTCGATCCAGCTGGCCCGTCCCGGCGGCCGCGCCGGCCTCGCGTGGGCAGCGGGGGCGCTGCTTCTCTGCGCTGTCGAGGCATCGGCCGCTATCTCGGTCGCGCTCGCGCCTGGGGGCGAGCGGCTGGCGATGGTCGAAGGGCGCACTGCCTGGGCCTGCATCACGAGCATCGTCCTGCTCTCGCTGCCGATCCTCCTGGCCACGGTGCTGGCCATGCGCGGCCTGGCGCCGACGCGGCTCCGCGCCGCCGGCCTCGCCGCCGGGCTCGTCGCGGGCACCCTGGCCGCGACCGCCTACGCCCTGCACTGCGACGAATCGACCCTGCCCTTCTTCGCCGTCTGGTACGTGCTCGGCATGGCCATTCCCGGTGCACTCTCCGCGCTGGCCGGCCCGCGCCTGCTGCGCTGGGCCTGAGCCGCTGCCGCCGCCCGCTATTCGGCGAGCAGCTCCTCGGCCGCGATCGCACGCGGCTTGCGGATGCGCCGCAGGTAGCTGAAGACCTGGGCCGCGATCAGCAGGGCGCAGGCACCGATGATCCAGGCGGAGATCGGGCGCTGGAGGTAGACGCCGAGATTGCCGCGCGAGAGCAGCATGGCGCGCCTGAAGTTCTCTTCGATCATGGGCCCGAGCACGTAGCCGAGGACGATCGGCGCCATCGGAAAGTCGAGCGCCAGGAAGATCGCGCCGACGACGCCGAAGGTGGCCACCTCGGCGACGTCGAACAGGCTGTTGTGCGTGCTGTAGACACCGATGCAGATGAAGAACAAGGCCGACGGATACAGAAGCTTGTACGGGACCTGCAGCAGCTTGACCCACACGCCGATCATCGGCACGTTCAGGATGATGAGCAGCACGTTGCCGATCCAGAAGCTGGCGATCAGGCCCCAGAAGATGTCCGGGTGCTCGCTGATCATCTGCGGCCCGGGCTGGATGCCCTTGATGATCAGCGCACCGAGCAAGAGGGCCATCACGGCGTCGCCCGGGATGCCGAGCGACATGGTCGGGATGAAGTCGACCTGGGTCTTCGAGTGCGCCGCCGCCTCGGGTGCGGCGACGCCCTCGATCGCGCCCTTGCCGAAGCGCGACGGATCCTTGGCGATCTTCCGCTCGACCGCATAGGCGATGAAGGTCGTGATCGTCGGCCCGGTACCCGGCATGGCGCCGAACAGGCAGCCGACCGCGGTGCCGCGCATCATCGGCCAGAACGCCTGCTTCAGCTCGGCGCGGGTCGGCCGCATGTCGCGCATGCGCACCTTGGCGTCGCTCGCCTTGATCACCTTGCGGTTGATGGAGACCAGGAAGTCGGCGATGCCGAACAGGCCGAGCGAGAGCGCGGCCAGGTCGATGCCGTCGGACAGTTCGTTGATGCCGAAGTTGTAGCGCTGCGTACCGCTGATGACGTCGGTACCGATGGAGCCGACGAACAGGCCGAAGACGGTCATCGCCACGCCCTTGAGCGGCGAGCCGCGCGACATGGTGGCGCCGGCGAGCAGGCCGAGCAGCATGATCGCGCTGATCTCGGTCGGCCCGAACTTGAAGGCGACGACCTCGAGCACCGGCGACAGGAAGATCATGATCAGGATGCCGACCGATGCAGCGAAGAACGACGACATCATGGTCACGCCGAGCGCCGCGCCGCCGCGCCCCTGCTGCGTCATCGGGTAGCCGTCGATGCAGGTGACGGCATGCGGCGGATGGCTCGGCAGGTTGAGCAGGATGGCCCCGATCGCGCCGCCGTACATCGAGCCGTAGAAGATGCCGGCCAGCATCAGGATCGCCGGCACCGGCGCAATCACGTAGGTGAGCGGCAGCAGCATCGAGATCGCCGTCAGCGCGCCCATGCCGGGCAGCACGCCGATCAGGTTGCCGAGCAGGACGCCGAAGACCGACCACATCAGGTGGTTCGGCATCAGGGCGACGCCGAAGCCGTACCACAGGTCGTGCAGTGCTTGTCCCATGGCGTCAGCCCCAGGTGAAGAGCGGGAAGGTCATGCCCAGCCCGTAGACGAAGATGACCACGCCCGCGACGGTGATGCCGGCGGCGAGCAGCGCCGCGGTGCGCACGCTGTTGCTGCGGTCGCCCATCGCGGCGATGAAGACCGAGATGAAGCTCGCCGGCACGAGTCCGCCGTACTGGCCGAAGACGACGAAGGCGAACACCCCGCCGAGCACGCAGAGCCAGCCACGCCATTCGGTCGGCATGCTCTCGGCAGTGCCGAAGTCGCCGGGCTCGGCGGTGATCCAGATCGCCACCCCGACCAGCGCGAGCAGGATGCCGAGCACGACCGGAACGAAGCCGGCACCCATGTGCGTCAACGTGCCCATCCGGTACTCGAGCCCCTGGGCGACGATGGCCAGGCCAAGCACCAACAGCACGACGCCGCTGACGCGGTCCTTGCTAAGGCGGCGAAGCCGTTTCATCGTGTCTCCCTGGAGAGCCGGCTGCCGACGATCCACGCGCGGATGCGTTCGTTCTTGATGCCGTACGGGAAGGTTTCCATGAACTGTCGTTCGCGACCATAGCCGAGCGCGCAGGCCAACGGCAAGAGGAAAGACAGGCGGGCGATCTTCGGGATTGCCCGCCCGTCGTAGCGAAAGGTCGTGCCATAGAGGCCCACGCCATCCTCGCCGCTGATGTGCAGCTAAGGCGTGAAGGTGATGACGTTCAGTTGCCGCTCGAGCCCGGACCCGGCGGCAGGGGCCCGCGCGCCGTCGTGCGTCTGCAAGCGGCGCAGGGCCAGC
Organism: Caldimonas sp.; assembly: GCA_039933535.1. Classification (GTDB taxonomy): domain Bacteria; phylum Pseudomonadota; class Gammaproteobacteria; order Burkholderiales; family Burkholderiaceae_C; genus Schlegelella_A. The sequence continues at coordinate 18,442 of JBDTNU010000023.1, forward strand.
CGCTCAGTCGGCCTTGATGTCTTCGTTGGCGTCGTTGCGGACGAAGCCGCGGTCGTCGATGTCGAAGGTTTCGTGCAGATGCCGCGCGGAGTCGACAGCCGTCACCCTCCACTGAACGCGATCTTCGCCATCCGTGATCAGCAGCGGGAGGGCTTGCGACGCGCTCCAGCAGATCTTGCTCGAGCGCTCGTGCTGCGACAGCACATACCAGCGGCAAGCGGCGATCGGTGCGGCTCCGGGCGGCGGCTGCCGGAGCGGATTCACCGCATACACCCCGATCGGCCGCGCCACCCCGTGCGCCAGGCCGAACCAGTCGCTGAAGTGGCCGACGCGCATCAGGTTCGTGCGATCGACGTCGGTGCGGATGCGCCGCTTCAGGTCGAGCACGGTCATCTTCCATTCGACCTCACCGGCGGGCTTGCTCACGTAGGTCTCGACCCGGTCGTCGGTACGGCGCCTGAGCCGGCCCTCGCCATCGCGCCAGACCTCGAGCCGATGCTCGCTGCCGTTGACGACATAGGTCGCGACGAAGTGCCCTCGCTTCGGCTCGTACTTCGTGCTGAAGGCCTTGTCGAAGTCGAGGCTCGCCGCGGCACGGTCTGCCGACGCCGAAGCGTCCTGCGAGGCCGCGCCCAGCAGCGCGGCCAGGCACGCTGCAGCGAACGTGGCGCGCCTCAATTGCGGACCGCCTGCGCGTAGTCGAAGTAGCGATAGGTCTTGCCGCCCACCGTCAGGTCCTTGACGACCAGGTTGATCGAATAGTTGCCGACAGCCAGCGCCGTGTCGACGGTCGCACCGGTCGGGTCGACCGGCGACTTGAAGACGAGGCCGGTCGCCACGGTCGTGGGGTTGACCACGCTCGTGATGAACGACGGCGTGCCGGTGCTTGCCGGCTTGACCAGGGCTTCGTTCAGGATCCGGCCGTCGGCCTGCGGCATCGTCAGGCCGAACAGTTGTGCGACCGTGGGCGCGACGTCGACGTTGCCGGTCGGGTTGCTGACGGTGACGCCGGCGCGGAACGCCGGGCCTGTCGCCAGCAAGGTGTTGTGCACGTCGATCGGGCTGAAGCTGCCGTGCATGCCGCGGTTGCCGCCGAAGCTTTCGAACTCGGTGCCCGGCATGCCGTTGACGAGCTGCTGCGCATCCCAGGCAAAGCTGACGATCACGTCGGGCTGGCCCTTGTTCTGGCGCGTGCTGTTCTCGAGATTGACCATCGACATGGGCAGCGTGCCGGGCAGCGCGCCGTAGCGGCTGTCGACGAAGATCGCGCCGAACTCTTCACGGCTTTGCAGGAAGCGGACGAGGTTCGTGACGGTCGTCGCATCGTGGTCGGGAACGTAGAAGTAGTCGGAGCCGCCGTTGGTCGCGATCGCGATGCCGGTGGGCGGCAGCGTCGCCGGAATCTTGAAGCTCGCGACCGGCGTGGCCAGCGTTGCGCTCACGGCCTGGTACTTCGCGTTGACCGCGCCGCACAACGCGCCGGTCGTGTCGACGCCGACCGCATAGACGGCCGAGCCGTCGGCCTTGATGCCAGCCATCGGCGTCGTGCTGCAGCCGCTGCCGTCGAAGGCCTCGAAGCCGGCGTAGGTGAGGAGGTCGGCACTGCGCACGTCGCCCGAGACCGAGAAGCCCTTGACCGGATCCGGCGCGCCGAGCGACGCGTTGGTCGTGCTGCCGGTGACCGTCGTGCTGGCCGTGATCGCGCGCAGCGGAAAGAGCTGCGTCGGCCCGGACACGTTGCTGTGGCCGTGGTCGGAGACGACGATGATGTTGGTGCTGGTGTCGAGACCGGCCGCCTTCAGCCCGGCCTGCAGCTCACCCAGGCGCGCGTCCTGCGAGGCCAGTGCCTTGTGGTAGTTGGCCGAGCCCGGGCCGTACGCGTGCTCGGTGTTGTCGGGGGTGCGAAACCAGATCAGCGACAGGTCGGGCAGCTTCTTCGGCAGGATGTACTGCGTGAACAGGCCGAGCATGTACTTGTTGGCCGCGTCTTCCGGCGGTCCCTGGGTCGTGTCGGTCGCGTCGCGGGCCTGGATGCCGTTCGGCGGCGCGAAGGTCAGCGCACCCGCGCGCGCCGTCGGGTTGCCGTTGCTCGCGGCGAGCGTGATCGTGCCGGCCGGATAGGCGAAGGTCGTGTTCAGCGGCAAGGCGAAGTTGGCGGCCTGCAACTCGGTGGCAAGCGACTGCGGCAGCACCGTGTTCTCGTCGACGAAGAAGCCGCCGCGGTCCAGGTCCTGGATGTAGGCCGCGCCGGATTTGCCGAGCGCGAGCGTCTTGAGTCCTGCGTCCTGTGCCGTCTTGAACAGCGACTTGACGAGCAGGAGCTGGCCGCCGTAGTAGGCGTCCAGCGTCGTCAGCACCGCGTAGTCCTCGGTGAAGACCGGGTCGACGTAGTCCTGGTTGCCGCCGCCGGCCGTCTTGCCGACCGGAATGGGCTGCGCCGCGCCGGCCTGCGGCGGCGTCCAGAAGGTGTTGCCGTAGAAGCCCGATGTCTTCGGGAACGAGCCGGTCGCGAACGACGAGCCGTTCATCATCGTGAAGGTCGGGTAGGTCGAGTGGTTGTCGGCGAACTGCACGCCCTGCTGGCGCAGCGCGAACAGGTTGGGCGTGTCGGTCGGGTTGATCGAGTCGGGCCGCAGGCCGTCCCAGACCATGATGATGGTGCGCTGCGGGATCGCGGCGGGCGCGGCGGGGCTGTCGGAGCCACCGCAGGCCGAGATGCCCGTGAGGGAGAAGCAGATGCCGGCGGCGAGAAGAGAAAGACGCATGAGGTGTTCCGGTCGATGAAGAGTCAGGGTTCGACCGGCGACGATAGGGAGCGCATGTGACGGGTTGATGATGGATCCGTGATCGCGGATCCCGCCGCCGCCCGGCGCGCCGCGCCGGGCTCAGGGCCTCAAGCAACTCAGCGACTCATGCGGCATGGCCCTCCTCGCTGCCTCGCGCGTCGTCGCGGTAGCGCCCGCAACCGCGCCCGAAGCGCGCTCGTTCCTCGTCGCTCATCCGGCTCCAGCGCTCGCCCATCCGATGACGCCAGTGGCGGTGGCCACCACCGCGCCGCAGTCCACCGACCAGAACACGAGCCAGCACGAACAGGCCGATGGCCTGCCAGAAGCCGATCAGGTGGCCACCGAAAGCAACCGGCGCAAGCCAGTTCCACAGGCTCATGACAACGAAGCCGATCGCGCCGATCGCCAGCGCGGCGACCACGGCAATTCGCAGGAGCTTCCAGACTTTTCTCATCTCGTTTCCTCTTGGGACGTGTGATCTTCGCGATCGGGTTGCAGGCGGCTGCGCAGATGCAGAACCGCATAGCGCTTTCGCGCGAGCAGCGTGTTGATGCCGACGCCGCTCTCGGCGGCAAGGCTCTTGAAACTGCGGCCTTCGAGCTCGTGGGCGATGAAGACGTCGCGCTGCGCGGCCGGCAGTTCGGCAAGCGCAGATTCAAGCCTGGCCATCAGCACAGCGCTCGTGTATCGGGCTTCGGGGCCGGGCTCGGCCGATTCGAATCGCGCATAGGGATCGTGCTCGACTGCTTCGCCATCGGCCGGTGCGCAGTCCAGTTCGACCGTGGTCTTGCGCCGGAATCGATCGGTGATGCGGTTGATCGCTACCCGCACGAGCCAGGCGCCGACATTCTCGATCGGCGTGGCGACGCGGGTCGCCTCGATCAACTCCGAGAACACGTCCTGGGCGATGTCTTCGGCGTCGCAGGCATCGGCGACGCGGCGGCGAATGAAGCCGCGCAGGCGCCGTGCCTCGCGCCGAAAGACAGCTGCGATCGCGCCGTCCTGCTGGGCCAGCGAGGCGACGGAAAGATCGGCGAGATCGGCGGTCATGAGAGAGGTAGACGGATGAGGCCGGGAAATATTGTTTCCGTGGTCGCGTTGTCGCTTTCACGCAGTCACCGCATGTCACGTCGCTTGCCTGGATTGCAACGCTTTCCTTTGTCTTCCGGGACGGCGCCAGGACGCGGCGCAGTGATTCACCAAAGGTTCACGGGAGCGACCGCGCCCGGTCACGAA
>JBDTNU010000024.1:0-21793 GCA_039933535.1 Caldimonas sp.
CACGGCCCGACAACCGATCCCGAATCGAAGGCCGTCGCGCAGGCCGGCCTGTCGATCTTCGGTGCCGTTGCGCGGCCGACGCTGCTCGAGGTCGACGGCTACCTGCTCGCGATCGTTGGTCACCCACGTCTGCGCGGCGCGGATCGCGCGACCGGCAACCTCGTCGACCTCGCGGCCCGCTTGCGCGCCGGCGGCAAGGAGGCGCTCAGCATCGTCGGCGGCGACTTCGCGCTTGCCGCATGGGACAGCCGAAGCGGACGCGGCCTGCTGGCCGTGGACCGCACCGGGGTGCACCCGCTGACCTTTGCGCAGGCCTCCGGATCGCTGGTCTTCGCCTCGACCCTGGACATGTTGTTCGGCCATCCCGGCCTTCAGCGGCGCATCTCCGCACAGGGCACATTCGACTACCTTTATTACCATGTCTGCCCCGGCCCGGGAACGATCTACGAGGGTGCGCGACGCTTGTTGCCGGGCGAGTGCGTCGAGTTCGATTCGCGCGGTGCGGGCGAACCCGTTCCCTACTGGACGATCCGATTCACCGAGGAAAGCAGTCCGGGTTTCGCGGATCGCAAGCAGGAGTTCGTTGCGTTGTTGCGCAGCTCGGTGGCAGAAGCCTCGGACGTCGCAGCCTGCGGGGCATTCCTCTCAGGTGGCACCGACAGCTCGACGGTCAGCGGCACGCTGAGCCGGGTACGCAACCCACCGGCACGCACGTTCTCGATCGGATTCGATGTTCCCGGTTACGACGAGACCCAATACGCACGAATCGCGGCAAAGCACTTCGGGACGGAGCACCACGAGTACTACGTGACGCCGAACGACGTCGTCGACTCGGTCGCGAAGATCGCCGCGTCGTTCGACCAGCCTTTCGGCAATGCATCGGCGGTGCCGACCTACCACTGCGCGCGCTTTGCCAAGGGCCATGGCATCGCCAGGCTTCTTGCCGGCGACGGCGGCGACGAGCTCTTCGGCGGCAACGAGCGCTATGCCAAGCAGCATCTTCTGGGCCTGTATCACAACCTGCCCGCGCCGCTGCGTCGATTCGTGGTCGAGCCGCTGCTGCTGTCGAAGCCGGGTATCGGGTCGCTGCCGCTGCTTCGCAAGTTGCGAAGCTATGTCGAGCAGGCGCGGCCGCCGATGCCCTTGCGCTACGAGTCGTACAACCTGCTCCAGCATCTCGGCGTTGCCACGGTGCTCGCGCCGGATTTCCTGCGCAGCGTCGACGTGAACCATCCGCTCGCGCTTCTCGCGGACGCGCACGCGCCCTTCGCCAATGCCAGCCTCATCAACCAGATGCTGGCGATCGACATGCGCTTCATCCTGGCCGATGGCGACCTGCCGAAAGTCGCCCACATGTGCAACCTGGCGGAGGTCGACGTCACGTTTCCCCTGCTCGACGACCGCCTCATCGACTTCTCGAGCTGCATGCCGAGCGATCTGAAGCTGCGCGGCACGCAACTGCGCTGGTTCTTCAAGCAGGCGCTCGCCGACTTTCTGCCCAACGAAATCATCACCAAGCAAAAGCACGGCTTCGGGCTGCCGGTTGGGCATTGGCTCATCTCGCACAAGCCGTTGTTCGAGATCGCTTCGGCAAGCATCGAATCACTGCGTCCGCGCGGCATCGTGAGTCCGGAGTTCGCGCGCGACCTGCTCGATGTGAAGCTGCACCAGCATCCGAAGTACTACGGCGTCATGGTGTGGGTGCTGATGATGCTCGGGCTCTGGCTCGATTCACGCAAGCTGTGAGCGCGGTGGGGAGATCGTCGCAGTTGGTAAAGTCGTTATCCGGATTCGGCGAGACCCATGACTAGCTACAGAGAAACCGAATCGGAGCAAAAGAGGATTGCCGATGTCCTTCGCTTGACACCCGCCGGTGGCAAACGGGCACTCGATGTGGGAGCGCGCGACGGATATTTGTCGAAGCTCCTGGCGGAGCATGTCGAAACCGTGAGCGCGCTCGATCTCGAGGAACCGCGCATTTCCCATCCGCGGGTCGTGTGCGTCAAGGGCGACGCGACGGAGCTGGCGTTCGACGACGACTCGTTCGACCTTGTCGTCTGCACCGAGGTTCTCGAGCATATTCCGCCCGAGTTGCTCGAGAAGGCGTGCTCGGAGTTGGCGCGCGTCAGCAAAAAGCATGTGCTCGTGGGCGTTCCCTACAAGCAGGACATCAGGGTCGGACGCGCGACCTGTACTTCCTGCGGGACGATCAATCCGCCATGGGGCCACGTGAATGCCTTCGACGAGCCCCGGCTGCGCGCGTTGTTCAACGGCTTGATTGTCGAGGAGACGTCCTTTGTCGGCGAAAATCGCGCCTCGACAAATTTCGTGTCGGCCTATCTGCTCGACATGGCCGGCAACCCGTACGGGACCTATGACCAGGAAGAGCCTTGCATCACATGCGGGGAGCAGCTGCGCGATCCCCCGTCTCGCACACTGGTACAACTGGCGCTTTCCAAACTTGGTTTCTGGGCTGCAAAGGCGACGGAACCCTTCCATCCCGTGCACCCGTACTGGATCCACTTGTTGCTTCGAAAGCAATGACCGCCATGCGAGTCGATAGATCGAGCGTGCGCGCCGTACTGGCCGCAGCCACGGCGCTGATCGCGTCATCGGCAGTCACGGCTCAGCAACCGAAGGTGGCAACCGAGAATCTGCCCGCGCATGCTTCCGCGCCGGCGCCGCGAGTCGTCGGTGAAGACTTCCAGACGCGTTGTGCGAAGCCCGGCGTGATCAAGTGCGTGGGGTTCGACGATCCGGCCGATTTCGATACCGGTTCCGGCGGCTCGGCCGGCGCCTATGGCTTGAACTCGGGCATCTTTCCGCCTTCGCGGACCACGGACTACACACGTGCCGTGAGGGACACGCGAGTCAAGGCGTCAGGCAGCAGCTCGCTCAGGTTCACGATCCCCTCGAACTCGCCCTCAGATCCGGCGGGCAGCTACTTCACCAATTTCTCCAAGGACCTGTCGCTGCAGTTCGGCGAGAACTCCGAGTTCTTCATTCAGTGGCGGCAGCGATTCAGCCCTGAACTGGTCAACACCCGTTTCGCGGGCGGTGGCGGCTGGAAGCAGATCATCGTCGGCACCGGAGACCAGCCGCCGCGCAATCTTTCAGCCTCCTGCACCGCGCTGGAAGTCGTGGTGCAGAACACCTATCAACGCGGCTTTCCGCAGTTGTACAACTCGTGCACGGGATCGTCATCGCACGGTCCGTTCCAGCCGTTCGAGGAGCCGATCGCAGGCTCGGATTTCAAGCTCGAGAATGGCCGCCCCGCTCCCGGGTGCCTCTATTCGCAGGGCCGGACCTCGTTCTTCCCGCCCGTCGGCAATTGCTTCGCCTACGTTGCCAACGAATGGCTGACGTTCCAGATCCGGATCCGGACCGGCCCGCGCGTGGCCGACGAGTTCGTCGACAGTCATGTCACCTTGTGGGCCGCGCGCGAGGGCAAGCCCTCGGAGCTCCTGATCGACTGGGGACCTTACAAGCTCACTGCGGGCAGTGCAGCGCAGAACCAGAAGTTCGGCAAGGTCTGGCTGCTGCCGTATCACACCGGCAAGGACGCCTCGGAGTCGCATCCCACGGCCTACACCTGGTACGACGAGCTGGTGATTTCGCGCAACCGGATCGCGGATCCCTGAGATCGGCTATTTCGCCATCGCCGCGGTGCAGGCCTGTTCGAAGGCGCGCGCCGCGACGTGGTGCCCGAAGCGCTGTTCGACGCAGTGTCGCGCGCGCAGAGAGATGTCATTGCGCAGCTTGCCGTCGCGCAGCAGTTGGACGATGGCTGCGGCCTGCGCCGACGCATCGTCGCGGCGCAAGAACTCTTCTCCGTCCCGCACGTCCAGTCCCTCGATGCCGATCGAAGTCGACACCACCGGGCAGCCCATGGCCATGGCCTCGAATGCCTTGATGCGTGTCCCGCCGCCGACGCGAAGCGGAATGACCGAGACGTGCGCCGAGCGAACGAAGGGCCGGACGTCGTCGACGAAACCGGTGAAGGTGATGTCCCTTGCCTCACGTGCCCGATTCACGAGGGAGGCAGGCGGGTTGCGCCCGACCACCACGAAGCGGGCATGAGGCACCTGGGCGCGCACCAGGGGCCAGACCTCATCGATGAAGTGACGCACGCCGTCGATGTTGGCCTCCCAATCCATCGAGCCGATGAAGACCACAGTTGGTGGATCCTCGGGTCCGACTTCGATCGGCGCATGCCACTGAAAGAAGTCCAGGTCGACGCCCGTGGGAATCGTCACCGGCGCGACGACTCCGTAGGCGTCGACGAAGTGCCGCGCGTCGCGCTCCGAAACAGCCACGACCGTCGTGAACTGGCGCAGCGCCGTCTGCTCGAAGCGCCGCATCTTCGCGTACTGCGATTTCCAGACGAGTCGCAGCGGCAGGCTCGTCGCCTGCTCGGCATGGCGCGCGAATATCTCGGCTTCTACGTTGTGGGTGAAGCAGACGGTGGCGGCGTTGACCTTCGTCGGCCGGAGCACGGCCGAATGGACGAAGTCGAAGACGACCACGTCGAAGCGATTCCGGTCCAGCGTTCGCTCGACCAGCTCGAGGGCGGCGCGGCTGCGGTCGGCCGCCACGTTGACGGGCAACGCACGTAGCAGGTCGCCTGCGCGCATCCATCGGGGCCGCGTCCGGACCGGACCCCACGAGAGGAACCGGTCGCACACGTCGGCCAGCTGCTGTTGCCATTTGCCCTGGTCGGTCTCGCTGCCGGGACCGATGAGCGTGACGTCGAACGCGCCACCTTTGAGGCCGCGGAGGATGTTGGTCGTGCGAATCCTGCCGCCGGTGTTGTTCGGAAACAGGAACATCGGCGACACGAACGCCATCCGGGCTCGGTTCGCCATCGGCGTCGTCTGCCCGGTTGCCGTCAAGGGGACAACGCGAGTGGAGGCTAGCGCCAGGTCAGCCCGGTGTATTGGGCCTTCAGGTCGCCATGCGTGCCGATGTCGGCGAGGTCCAGCACGATCTGGTCGGCGCGCGCGAGTCGCTTCAGGCCTTCGACGGTCTTGCGGTCGTTCAGTCCGACGACCAGGACATCGACATCCGCGACCACGGCCTCGAGATCACCATCGATCAGCCCGCCGATGTGCGGCATGTGCTCCTCGATGTAGCGGCGGTTGCCGCCGAGCAGGCTCGACAGCTGGACCTCGGGATCGTAGACGCGCAGCGTCAGTCCCTTGCCGATCAGCTGCTCGGCCAGGAGCACCAGCGGGCTCTCGCGCAGGTCGTCGGTGCCGGTCTTGAATGCGAGGCCGATCATGCCGATCCGGCGCTTGCCGGTGGCGAGGATCTTGGTCAGGGCCCGGTCGGTTTGGGCGCGGTTGGACGGAAGGATGCCGGCATGCATCGGCAGCTCGACGTCATGCTGCTTGGCCAGGTACAGCGTCGCCCGCAGATCCTTGGGCAGGCAAGACCCACCGAACGAGAACCCTGGCTTGAGGTAGGCCTTCGAGATGTTGAGCTGCGTGTCGCGACAGACCAGGTCCATGACCTCGAACGGATCGACGCCGAGCGCTTCGCACAGCCGGCCGGTCTCGTTGGCGAAAGTGATCTTGAGGGCATGGAAGTTGTTGCAGCAGTACTTGACCATCTCCGCCGAGCGGATCGAGGTGACGTGAAAGGCGCATGGCAGGTGGCCGAACAGGCGGCGCAGCACGGCGACCGGCGGCTCGCCACTGGCGCCGACGATCGTGTACGGCGGGTTGTCGTAGTCGCGGATCGAGGAGCCTTCACGCAGGAACTCGGGTTGAAAGCAGACGTGGAAGTCGCTCCCTTCCTTCTTGCCGGAGGCCTTCTCGAGAACTGCTCGAAGCACGGTCTCGACGCTGCCGGGTACCAGCGTCGAGCGGAAGACGAAAGTGTGCTCGTGCGTGGCGTCGCGCAACGCCACCCCGAGTTGCTCGCACAGACGCAGGATCGCGCCCTGGTCCTGGCTGCCGTTGTGTGCCGATGGCGTGCCGACGCAGATCAGCGACACCTCCGATTGGTGCAGGGCGTGCGCCGCATCGGTCGTCACTTCGACGTTGCCGCTGGCCGCGACCTTGGCCATCAGCTCGACCATGCCTTCCTCGACCACCGGCGTCTTTCCGGCGGCGATCATGGAAAGCTTGGCGGCGTCGACGTCGACGCCGATCACGTGATGGCCATCGCGCGCGAGGCAGGCGAGCGAGACTGCGCCGACGTAACCGAGACCGAAGATGCTGATGTTCATGACGATAGAGCCTGGAGGTTTTGCTGAGGATGGAAGTCGGTCACGCAGCGTTCGATGATGGCGTCGAGCCGCTTCATCGAGTTGGGCCACGCGTGGTTCGTCATGACGCGCGCGCGGCCGGCATGTGCCAGGCGCTCGCGCTCGTCGGGGTGCTCGAGGATGCGCAGGATCGCGTCGCACTGCGCCTGGGGCGTGTCGGCGGTCAGGAAATGCTCACCCGGCACGGCGTCGACGCCGCCCGCGGCGACGCTGCTGCACACCACCGGCACGCCCATCGCCATCGCTTCGAGAATCTTGTTCTGTGTACCGCGCGCGATGCGCAAGGGCGCGACCGTCAACGCGGCGCGGGTCACGTAGGGTCGTACATCGGGCACCGATCCGGTGACGCTCACGCCCGGAATGTCGCCGAGGCGGCGTATCTGCGCCGACGGCTCGGCGCCGACGATCTGCAGCTTCACGTCCGGCCGGCGCGCCTTCAGCAAAGGCAGCACGCTTGCGCAGAAATCGACCATGCACTGCTGGTTCGGAAAATAGTCCATCCGGCCGACGAAGGCGATCGTGTCGGGGTCGTAGGTGCCGTTCGTGGCCGACGTGAAGTAGCTGTTGTCCACGCCATTCGGAAACCAGTCGCTCGGCGTGCCGGTGCCGTATTCGAGCAGCGTCTGATGCTCGGCGCGGGTGGTCGCGGTACAGAAATCGAAGCGTCTCGCCAGGCGTTTTTCGTCCGCCTCCAGGCGCTTGCCCTCCCACCAGTAGCCTGCCGAAAGAGGGAAGGGCTTGTGATGAACGTACTCGAGCCACTTGCGCGAGTCCATGTCGCCGAAATCGAGGATCTTCGGAATGCCGGATACGCCGGAGACATAGTGCGCGACCGATGAGCAGTGGACGAAGATCAGGTCGAAGCGTTGCTCGGCGAGCAGCCGGCGGATGGTGCGCGCGAGGCTGCTGCTGTGGAAGAAGGAGGCCGATGCCGTGATCGGTGTCGGCAAGGTCGCGACCATGCGCAGCGTCTGGACACGATCGTCGACCTGACCGACATGGAACTCGGCGCAGTAAGGGGCGATGCCTTGTGCTTCCTGGGTCTGCAGTTCGGACCGGGTCAGCGAGCACACGACCACCTCGTGCGATTGCGCGAGGTGGCGGATCATGTTGAACGGCCGGATCGTTCCACCGCGCCGCGGCGGGTAGGGGAAGCGATGGCAGACGTAGAGAATCCTCATGCCACCGCCGCCTCGAGCTCGTCGGCCACGTCTTCCGGGCTGCGTTCGTCGAGCACGACGCGACACCAGATCTCCAGATTCAGCAAGGCCAGCAGCTGGTCGGTGCCGTCGCGTCGATTGGCGCGGTGATCGGCGATCAGTTGTGCGACCGGTTCCGGCTCGAGCAGGCCGCGCGAGAGCAGGCTTTCGCGCGACAGGGCGGACTCGAGCATGTCGGCCAGGCCGCTCTTCAACCAGGCACCGATCGGCGCGCCGAAGCCGCGCTTTTCGCGGTACAGCACCTCCCGTGGCAAGACATCGGCGAGCGCCTTCTTCATCACGGACTTCAGCTCGCCACCGGCCACCTTGAGCTGGTGCGGGATCTGCGCGGCAAGCTCGACCAGCTCGTGATCGAGCAGCGGAACCCGGCATTCGAGCGAGGCCGCCATCGTCATCCTGTCGGTCAGCATCAACAGGTCGTCGGGCAACTGGGTCCGGGCGTCGACCGCGAACATGCGCGCAAGCGGATCGTCGCCGCCGGAGGCGAGAAAGCTCTCGCCGATCGCGTCGAACCGGTGCGGTGCAGGCTGAACCATCAGCGCGGCCGCCGCGTCCGGGGAGAACACGCCGACATAGGCCCGGTAGCGCTCGGTGAACGGCGACGCCGCGGCACCGAGAAAGTTCTTGGCAAGACGCGAGTAGTTGAGCCACTTCGAATGGCGGTCGCTCGGCAGCAACCCGGCAAGACGCGCCGCGCCTCGCTTGGCCGGTTGCGGCAGCCAGTCGACGTAGCGCATGTAGTGCTCGCCGAGATAGCGCCGATAGCCGCCGAACAATTCGTCGCCACCCACGCCGGACAAGATCACCTTGACATCGTTTCGCGCGAACTCGGCGACCAGGTAGGTGGTGATGAAGGCACTGTCGGCGACCGGCTCGTCCATGTGCCACAGGAGCTTTGGCAGCAGGCGGACGACGTCGGGCTTGACGAGGATCTCGTGGTGATCCGTGCCGAAGCGCTCGGCCACGGCGCGCGCGTAGTCGAGCTCGTTGTAGAAGCGCTCGGCGGCGCCGCCGTCGAAGCCGATCGAATAGGTCTTGACCGGCGCGCTGCTGTGGCGTGCCATGAATGCGAGAACAGCACTCGAGTCGACGCCGCCCGACAGGAACGCGCCGATCGGCACGTCGCTGACCATCTGCATGCGCACCGACTCCTCGAGCTGGACCCGCACGCGTTGCACCCATTCGTCGGCGCCGACGCGCGGATTCACCGCGGTCGGCGGCTGCCAGTAGGACTCGATCTCGGTGCCTTGGGGCGTGATCCGGAGCAGCGACCCGATCGGGAGCTTGTTGATTCCGCGCAGCATGGCCAGCGGCGCCGGCACGTAGCCGAGCTCGAGATAGGCCGCCAGGGCGTTCGGGTCAACCTCGCGGGCAACGCCCGGCAGCGCCAGGAGCGACTTCGCCTCGGACGCGAAGGCGACGCGCTTGCCGTCGTTGAGCCAGTAGATCGGCTTGATGCCGAGCCGGTCGCGGCCCACGAGCAGCGTTTGCCGGCGCTGATCCCATAGCGCGAAACCGAACATGCCATTGAGCCGCTCGACGAACCGTTCGCCCCAGTGCGCGTAACCGTGCAACACGACTTCGGTGTCGGATTCGGTGCGGAACTGGTAGCCGTGCGCGACGAGCTCTTTGCGCAGCTCGCGGAAGTTGTAGATCTCGCCGTTGCAGACGACGACCAGCGAACCGTCGTGATTGGCGATCGGCTGATGGCCGCCAGCCAGATCGATGATCGACAGGCGCCGCATGCCGATCGCACAACGTCCGTCGGCATGGGCTCCGGAATCGTCGGGGCCGCGATGCACCGTCACGTTGCCCATGCGCGTCAGCAGCTCGGCCTTCGCCGGCGAGCCGTCGAGCTGGTAGATGCCGTGAATGCCGCACATCGATCAGGTCCTGGTTGGCAGGCTCAGGCCAGCGCCGGCTCGCCGGCTCGTGCCGGCGGAGACACCGGTGTCGTCGCCGGCCGCTCGCTGTTGCGCAGGAACGCTTCGAACATCATCAGCGACCACAGCGGGCCGCTGTACTCCCGACGCCCCGACTGGTGGGCATCGATCAGATGCTCGAGGTAGGGGCGCTCGAAGTAGCCGGTCCGGCCGAGCTCGCCGTCGAGGAGGGCGGCACGGACGCGCTCGCGTAGCGGCCCGCGGAACCATCGTGCCAGCGGCACAGCGAAGCCCATCTTCGGCCGGTACAGCACGCCATTCGGCAAATGAGGCTCCATCGCCTTCTTCAACAGCCACTTGCCCTCGCCGCCGCGTACCTTGACGCTGCGCGGGAGAGACGCGAGCCATTCCACGAGCGGGTGATCCATGAGCGGCTCACGCACTTCGAGACCGTGCGCCATGCTGGCCCGATCGACCTTGGTATTGATGTCGCCGACCAGGTAGGTTTGCAGGTCGATGTACTGGATCAGCGACAGCGGGTCGTCGGTGCCCGCGTTGGCGGCGTGTCCCTGGAACACCGTGTTGGCCTTGTAGCCGCCGAGGCGACGCTTGAACTCGGGCGAGAACAGCGATTCGCGCATGTCGTCGCGAAAGATCGAGATGCTGTGGAAATAGGCCTCGACCGAGTTTCGCGAGAGTGCCTGGAAGGTCGACTTGCCGCGCAGGAATCTCGGCGCTCGATCCAGCTTCGGATAGAGACGGCCGAGCGTGCCGAAGAGGGGCTGGCGCACGCCCAGCGGCAAGAGCGCGCGCATCCTCTCTTCGCCCAGGTGGTAGAGATAGCGGCGGTAGCCGCCGAAGCTTTCATCGCCGCCGTCTCCCGACAGCGCCACGGTCACGTGGCGCCGCGCGAGCTGGCAGACCCGGTAGGTCGGGATCGCGGAGCTGTCTGCGTAGGGCTCGTCGTAGAGGCCGGCCAGGGTGTCGATGAGATCGAAGTCGTCGGTTTGCACGAGATCGGTGGAGTGGTGCGTCCGGTACCGCTCGGCCACCTGCTGCGCGAACCGGGATTCGTCGTAGGCCGGATCGTCGAAGGAAATCGAGCAGGTGTTCACCGGCCGGGAAGAAGCGCCGGCCATCATCGCGACGACGGCGCTCGAGTCGACGCCTCCGGAGAGAAACGCGCCCAGCGGCACTTCCGAGATCATGCGCAGCCGAACGCTCTCGCGCAGCCGGTCTACCAGCTCGGCCTGCGCGTCGGCGTCCGAGATGATCGTGGTCCCGGTGAAGCGAACGTCCCAGTAGCGCTTCGGTCCGGCATCGCGCTGGCCGCGCCGCAGGCACAAGGTGTGCGCCGGGGCGAGCTTGCGCACCGACGCGTAGATCGTCCGCGGCTCGGGCACATAACCGAGGGCGAAATACTCTTCCACTGCACACGGGTCGATGCTCCGATCGAAGTCGCCGTAGGCGAGCAGCGACTTGAGCTCCGAGCCGAAGACGACGATGCCATCAGGCCGTTGCGCCACATAGAGCGGCTTGACGCCGAGTCGATCGCGGGCCAGGAACAGCGTCTGCTGGTTGCGGTCCCAGAGCGCGAACGCGAACATGCCGCGAAAGCGCTTGACGCATTCCTCTCCCCACGATTCCCAGGCGTGAACGATGACCTCGGTGTCGCTGCGCGTGTGAAACGTGTGTCCGAGGGCCTGCAGCTCGGGAATGAGGTCGCCGTAGTTGTAGATCTCGCCGTTGAAGACGACGACCACGCTGCGGTCCTCGTTGAAGAGCGGCTGCTGTCCGGTCGCGAGGTCGATGATCGAGAGCCTGCGATGCCCGAGACCGACGCCGGGCTCGACATGCAGCCCGCACTCGTCCGGACCGCGGTGATGCTGGGATTCGTTCATGCGCCGAAGCGTCGCGGGGTCGATGGCCCGTGCTCCGGTGGCGTCGAATATTCCGGTGATGCCGCACATGGCTAGCTCTCCATTCGGGGTCGATGGTTCCGGCAGCCGAAGCCTCGCTTCTGCGGCGCTCCTGTGCGATCGCGTCCGGCGATCCGGCTGCTAGTGAAGGGTGTCATAAAGCTCGGCATACTGGTTGACCATCGAGTCGAGGCTGAACCGATCTCGGGCACGCGCGCGCGCCGCCTGCCCATGCAAGGAGCGCAATCGCGGCTCGGCAAGATAGCCGGCGATCATCGCCGTCAAAGCGTCGCCGTCGCCAGCCTGGAACAGCCGGCCCGTGACGCCTTCCTCGATCAGCTCGACATTGCCGCCGACGCCGCTCGCCAGCACGGGCAGGCCCGAGGCCATGGCCTCGAGGATCGTGTTGGAAATGCCCTCGTTGAGCGAAGGCAGCACGAACAGGTCGAGCGCGGACAGGGCGGCTGGAACATCTTCCAGCGGACCAGTGAAGTGCACCCGGTCGCCGAGCTCGAGCGACGCGGCCAGGCGCATCAGCTCCGCCTTTTCCGGGCCGTCGCCGACGATCAGCAGGCGGGCCCGGTCGGCCAGCTCGGGATGGCGCTGCGCCAGGGCCGCAAAGGCCCGGACCAGTGTCGCCTGGTCTTTGACCGGCTGAAGACGCCCGACCGTGCCAACGACGACGGCGTCTCCCCGGCGGAAGCTCTCCGGCAGCTGCATGGCGCTGCGCCTGTCCCTTGGCTCGAAGCGGCGCGTGTCGACGCCGTTGTAGATCTGCCGGATGCGTTCCGGCCGGATGCCGACGCGCTCGTGCAGATAGGTTTCCAGGTTTCGCGATACCGCCACGTACCGATCGATGAGCGGCGAATGGAGCTTGCGCAGCAAAGTCGGTCGGCGATGCGTGCCGTGCAGGTCCGACATGTCCCAGCCGTGCTCGCCGTGCACGCGGCTCGGCACGCCGGCCAGCCGTGCGGGAAGCAGCGCGTCGAGGCCCGAGAGATTGCGGGTGTGCACGATCGCCGGCTTCAGCCTGCGGCACAACTGATAGAGGGCGCGCCGCAGCGGCCAGACGCCGATGCGCGAACGGTGCAACGCGAACACCTCGACCTCCGGGTTCTTGATCCGGTCTCGAAACGACGAGAAGTCCTCGATGCACGCGATCGCATGCCCGTAGCGGCTCGCGGGCATGTGGTTGATGAGGTTGACGAGGCCGTTTTCCATGCCACCGATCACGAGGTGATGGATCACGTGCAGGACGAGCGGTCGCGGACTCGCGCTCATCGCAGGCCCAGGCATTCGAGCAGGAAGGCCTGGTCCGTGAATTCCCAGTGGATGCCACGGCGCACCACGTTGAAGGGATCGACCGTGCCGATGTTCGAGCCGCCGTAGGCGGAGAGGCAACCGACATAGCCCGCGTCACGAACGCAACGCAGGCGTTCGGCGGTCATGTGGTTGCGGCCGCCGTAGGGGTAGGCGAACACGGGATCGGTGATGTCGAGCTGCTCGCGCAGCTGGTCGCGCGATTCGCGTAGCTCGCCGACGACGGTCTCGATCGGCTCCGCCGCGCAGTCGATGTGGCTGACCGAGTGCGAGCCGATCGTGAAGCCCTGCTTGCGCATCGTCCTGAGGTCGGCCCAGCTCATGGTGGGAATCTGCGGATTGCCACGCTTCACGTCGTGAGGAAAGCGGCGCTCCGTGCCGATCAGCCCGGTCGAGACGAAGAACGCGGCGGGAACGCCGTGCTTCAGCAGGATGGGTGCCGCGTGGACGTAGTTGTCCAGGTAGCCATCGTCGAAGGTCACGGCCACCAGCGGCCGCGTCGACCGCGGGATCGTTCGCGCAGCCAGCACCTGCGAGAGCGACAGGACCTCGCATTGCTCGCGCAGCAGCGCCATCTGCCGATCGAACTGCTCGATCCCGACGCTGAGGTTGTCGCGCGCGTCGTCGGTCACGCGGTGATAGAGGACGACCGTGATGCGCGGCCGCAGCCACCGCGAGAGGCCGGCTTTGCTGCTGCGCCACGCCAGCGTCGCGGCACCATTGCGTGCGGCCCGTTGCAAAGCGGGTTGCCTCTTGGGCTCGAGCGCTTCGAGACGGCGCTTCAGCTCTTCGGCCTGGGCGAGCGTCGGCTTGCGATGGGTCTTGCCGCCCGGTGGCTGCCTGAGTGAAGTCGAATGGCCGCGGACGATGTCCTCGACCGCGTCGCCAATGAGCCTGATCCCCAGCTCGTCGAGCTGCAACTGCAGGCCACGCAGGCTCGAGTACTTTTCGCGCGGCACCGAGCCCTGCTTCACGATGTCGCCGGCGTCGAGTCGATCGTCGACCCAGTGGACGGTGCAGCCGACGGAGGTCTCGCCGTTCCACAACTCCCAGAACGCGGGCGGCATGCCACGGTATTCCGGAACGCGGCCCTTGTGCAGATTGATCGTGCCGAGCCGGGGAATCGAGAACAGCGTGCGCTTGAGGATGGGCGCGGCAAGCGACAGGCCGAGGTCGGGCCGAAAGTCCTCGACCTGACGCAGCGAGGACGCCGCGCTCATGTCGTCCACCGCCACCAGCGTCACCGTGGACCGGGCGAGAAAGGCCGTCCAATCGGCCTGCCAGGGCGGGGCGGCGGCGGGCAGCGGTTGCCAACGGGCAAGGATCCTTCGGCTGGCGTCACCCGCCTGGTACGGCAGCCAGCGCCAACCGTTGCGCTTCAGGTTGAGCACCTGGCTCTTGATCAGACGTCCGGCGCTCCTGTGCGGCCGGTGCAGGACGATCAGCCACGATGCGTCGGGCCACGAGCCATTCAACGCCAGCAATCCGCGCCGAACCGAATCGGACAGGTTGCTGCTGAAAACCGCGAAACGAGGGCTGCCCATCGTTGCCGGCTCGGCCGACGCGCGTGTCGATTCGGGAAGGTCTGACGGCAAGGCACTTGTCGTCATGCCGTCATCCGAGATGCCGGGCCAGCATCGGCCCGATCAGGTTCACCATGCGTCGCGGCATCTTTCGCCAGGTGTCGATCGCCAGACGGTACTTCGGGTTCAGGGGGTTGTTCTGGGGAATCGAGTCGCCCTTGTACAGCACGTACTCGTAGTGCAGCGGAGTCGGCTCGAAGCCCCAGTTCTTCTTGAAATCGAACGATCCCGTGTCGCGCTTGGACCGGCCGAAGTCGAAGGTGTGCAAACCGCGTTCACAGGCGCGGCGCATCAGCTCCCAGTACTTGAAATCGTTCGCGGCCAGAGCGCGCGCATCGGTCAGGTCGCCGGCGTAGTAGGGAAGGACCTCGTCCCGGAAGTAGAACGACAGCACGCCCGACACGGCCTTGCCCTGCGGGCTGAAGACGGTCAGCAGCTCGCAGTCCTGGCCGAATACACGTGCCAGCGCCTGGAAATATCGCTTCGAGTGCGGCGGCGTGCCGTGGCGATGCAGGTTGTCGGCATAGAGATCGAAGAAGCGGTCGACGCTGGCGTCGATCTCGCTGCGCAGGCCGTTCTTGATTCCCTTGCGCACCATGGCGCGCTGCTTGCGCGGGATCGCCAGCATGTTGGCTTCGACCTCGGGCAGGAGGCTCGTGCGGAAGGTCACATAGAGCTCCTGGCGCGGCCACTCCGGCTCGGTGAGCGCGACGTTGCGCAACTCCAGATGCCCGACGCCGAGCTCGCGGCCGAGTGCGACCGCATGGCGATGCAGCGCCTGAGTCGCATCGGCGTCACTGGCGGCAACCCCTCCGTAGACCGCGAACGGCAGCGATACCAGCGCGTGCCCGAACAGCAGGCTCTTCATCTGCACCAGCGGCAGCACGCCGACGATTCGATCGTCGCGCTCGGCCAGCAGGTAGTGGGTGCGATGACGAAACACGTCTTCGTAGATCTCGCGCCAGCCGATGCGGTGAAAGAAGGTCCCGGCCGGACAGGTGAAGACGAACTGGTCCCAGCGTTCGCGATCCGAGTCGCGATAGCGCCGCACCGTGAGGCTGGCGGCGCTGAGGGATCGAAGGTCGGCGAGGTTCACGAGAGCAATGGGGCGAAGACCTCGTCGACCCTGCCCCAGCGAAAGTCTCCGAGCAATCGACCCAGCCGCGATTCCGTCTTGTCGAGATTGACGTAGTGGCGGAATCGCGTCTTCAGTCCTGTTCCGGGGATGCGAGGCTGCCCCGGATCGATCTCCCACGGATGCATGTAGAAGATCGCGGGTCGCAGATCGCTGTCGTTGACCCGGCGCAGCGCCCAGCGACTCAACGAGTAGGGAGCGAGCCGGAAATAGCCGCCGCCACCCGCAGGCAGGTTGCGGCCCCACATGCGCACCGTCGTGAGCGGGATCTCGAGTAGGCCCGGCCGCACGGCGTAGGGAAATCGCGGCGCATCAGGCGAGCCGTAGTGATCGTGCTGCACCGGGTACACGCTCGAGCTGTAGCGATGGCCCGCGTCGAGCAGCACGTCGAAGGCCCACGGGTTGCTGTCGCCGATCGAAAAGCTAGGCGCCCGATAGCCCCGCACCGGGCCACCGCTCATGTCCTCGAGCAGGCCCTTGGCGCGCTGCACGTCCTGCTGGAAGTCGGCCCGGCTTTGTTCGCTTGCGCGCAGATGCCCGTAGCCATGACTGGCGAGCTCATGACCGTCGGCGACGATGCGCTTGACCAATTGCGGATAGCGTTCGGCGATCCAGCCAAGCGTGAAGAAGGTGGCGTGCGCACCGTGCTCGGAAAACAGGTCGAGCAGCCGCTCGACATTGCCTGCGACCCGGCATTCACGCGATGGCCACGAGGCCCGGTCGATCAGTGGGGCGAGCGCCGATACCTGGAAGTAGTCCTCGACGTCGACGGTCAACGCGTTCATCAGGACCGGCGACTGCGTGGCGGCCTTCACGCGGTCACCTCGCCGGCCGCCGCCAAAGGACGGCTCGCCAGCCAGAGCGCGAGATGGTCGGCGATGCGCTCGGCAGTGCGGCCATCCCAGTACTCGGGAGCGCGGCCACGCTTGCCACCGTTGGCGAGGATGTCGTCGACCAGCCCAAGCACGACACCGGCGTCTCGCGGCACCAGGGTGTTGGTGCCCTGGGTGATCGTGATCGGGCGCTCCGTGTTCGGCCGCATCGTCAGGCATGGCACGCCGAGCGAGGTGGTCTCTTCCTGGATGCCGCCGGAGTCGGTCAGCACCAGCCGGGCCTGGCTCATCAGGCCCACCATCTCGAGGTAGCCTTGCGGTGGCAGGCAGACGATCCGCACGCCGAGAAGCTGGTCGGCGAGGCCGAGCCGATCGATGTTGGCGCGGGTGCGCGGATGGATCGGCCAGACCAGCGGCAATCGGGCGCTCACCTGGCGGAGGATCGAGATCAGCGCCGCCAGATGCTCGGGATCGTCGACGTTCGACGGCCGATGCATGGTGACGACGCCGAAGCCGGCCGGCCCGGCCAGCGCGTCGGCGGCCACGCCCTCGCGCGCCAGCGTGGCGAGCGGGGGGACCGCCTTCCTGAGCGCAGCCTGCAGCGAATCGATCATCAGGTTGCCGACGAAGTGGGCCCGCTCCGGCGCAATGCCTTCACGCTCGAGGTTGGCGTGGGCCGAGCGCTCGGTCGTGTAGAGCAGGTCGGCAATCTGGTCGGTGAGCAGGCGGTTGATCTCCTCCGGCATGGCGCGATCGAAGCTGCGCAAGCCCGCCTCGACGTGTACCACCGGCACGTGCAATTTCGCCGCGACCAGGGTGCACGCCAGCGTCGAATTCACGTCCCCGACGACGATGACGCACGACGGCGCGTGGCTCAGCAGCACCGGCTCGAAGCGCTTCATCACCTCGGCCGTCTGCACTGCGTGGCTGCCGGATCCCACCTCCAGGTTGACGTCGGGCGCAGGCAGGTCGAGGTCCGCGAAGATCCGGTCGTTGAGCGCGAAGTCGTAGTGCTGGCCGGTGTGGACGAGCACCACCCTTGGCAATCGAGCATCGGCCTGGAATGCGCGCAGCAGCGGCGCCATCTTCATGTAGTTGGGGCGCGCGCCCACAACGCAGATCAGCGGCCCGAGGTGGACCTGCAAGATCTTGTCGGTTCCGGAGAAGGCTTCGACGCGACGGTCCATCGCTACTGTTCAGAACCGGTGATCGAGCCCGACAAAGGCCGCCACCTCGCGTCCGCTCGTCAGGGTGTTCGACGCAAAGGCGCGATAGCGCGTGCCCGCGAACACATTCGTCCTTGGTGAGGCAATCATGTTCAGGCGCAGCCGCACGTTTCGCTCTGTCGACTGTGAATCGCCGGCACCATCGAGCGCACGGATTCGGCTCCAGTCGGCCGAGCCGGTCAGTGCATAGGCGCGGTTCAGCTGGTGCGTGAGCGCGATCGAAGCGCCGTACTGGTTATTGTTCGTTTGGGCTCCGCCGTTGAACAATGGATTGGTGTCCACCGCGTCGCGAGTCCGGCTCTGAAAGGCGGTGGCGGCGAGGGTGCTTCTCACGCCAATGAGCGTGACCGTCGCGCTGTTCAGGTTGACAACGCTCAGGCGCATCGTCTGTAGCCCGATCGGCTGCAGCGTGGATGTAGGCAGGCCCTGTCGAGCGATCAGGTCCTGGACGACACGGGCCCGCTCGATCGGATCGGGGAAGCGGGTCGTGAAGATCTGGTCGAGCTGCGCCGCGACGTTGTCTGAGGCGGGCAGGTCGACGACCGACTGCGGCGCGGTTTCGAGCGTGCGCGAGGTGACGATGCTCCAGGCGAATCCGGGCGTTCGATGATTGAAGATGAGATTCCACGACGAGCCGAAAAATCGCTTCTCCGCGAATGCGGAGAGCAAGGTGCGTGGCGAGGGTTGCCACTTCGCGTCGAGGCCATAGGTGAATCCGGTGCCCGTCTGCGTCAACAGGCTCGTACGCTCGCCGCCGACATGGGCGCCGATACTGAAGTCCTGCCCCACCAGGTAGTTGAGCGTGGCGCGGGCCACGTCGAGCACCAGGGGATCCTGGTCGGCCTGCTGGTAGCGGGTCTCGGATCGCTGAGCCTCGATCCGCCAGCCGAGCGGCACCGGATCCTGCTCGTACCACGCGGAGTGCTGGCCGAAGTAGCCCGAAGCGTTCGAGCCGGGCAAGGCCGCATCGGAGCCGCCTTCGTGGGACCAGCTGTTCTCGCTGCTCAGGTGGTATCGCGCACGATCGCTGACCCTGCCTTCGATTCTCGGCATCACGTGCACCTGTGCTGTGGTGGCGCTGTTCTCGGTGGTGGTCCCGGACTCAGGGCGGGCACCGAACGGATTAGAGCTCGTTTGAAGCGCGCGGACGCCGGCATCGACAAACAGGAATTGCGGCACCGCCGCGAAGGTCGCGTTCAGGTCGGCCTCGGGCTGAATTCGTCCCGCCTGGGTGCCGTTGAGGTAGGTGATGGCGCCGAGCGCGGCCGAACCCGAAATCTTCAGCTGCGCTCCTTCGCCCAGGATCCTGATGTACGGACGCAGGTCGATGATGCCGTCGCCGCGGCTGTCGGACACGCCCAATGAGGCATTGCTGCTCACGTCGAGTTGGGAGCTGACGCCCGCGTCGATGGCCCATTTCTCGGCCAGGGCGCAAGTTGGCGCGAGCAGCGCCGGCAGTCCAGCCGCCCAGCATGCCGCCGTCGCAATGGCCCGCCGGCGCAACGTCCGATCGCTGCTCAGCTCCTGTGCGCCCAGCGCCTTCCCGACCCGGCTCCTAGCTTCCCGTCGGCCCATAGTAGCCATAGTAGGAGCCGACTTCGGAGTGGCTCGTCTTGTTGAGAAGCGGCATGACCACCGGACAGGACTCGATCGTCGCGAGCGCTTGCAGAACCGTCTTCTGAGAAGTTCGCTCGGCCTCGACCACGAACACGATCTGGCCCATGTAGGTGGCAAGTACCCTGGCTTCAGTGGATGGCAGCAGAGGTGGCGAGTCGAACACGATGATTCGGTCGGCGTAGCGCGACGCCATCCCCGCCAGCAAGCCGTTCATGGCCTCGCTGGCGAGCATTTCGGTGGCGCGGGCGCGGGGCGCACCCGCCGGCAGGACCGTCAACCCGTCGATGTTGGTACGCAGCAGCAGACTGGACATGTCGAGCGTTGGATCGGCCAGGACATCCAGGAATCCCACCGAACGGTCGATTCCCAGGCTTTCCATCACCGAAGGACGTGCCATGTCCGCGTCGACAAGAAGTACTTTCTTGTCCATTTCCATCGCCATGCTGATGGCCAGATTGATGGCGACGAAGGTCTTCCCTTCATCGGGCACAGAGCTCGTCACCATGATCAGGTTGGCGTCGTTCACCGGCGTGTCCGACTTGCCGTTCACATTGGCCAGCAGAGGCCGCTTGATGACCCGGAACTCGTCGGCGATCTGGCTGCGCGAGGTCTGTGGCGTCAGGAAGCCCATTGCGCTCAAGCGATCGAGATCGATCTCGACAAGCTCGGAGCGACGGGGCTCATGATCCTGCTCCGGCGGCGCGACCGCGCCACGAACGTCGGCCTGGTTCGCCGATTGGCGCGCGGACACAGCGGAGCTCTCGACGCGGCTGGCGGCAAGGGCCGGAAGATTGCGGAGACCGTGATCGTCCGCAGTCGCCTTCGGCATGGGCGTGGGCTGAGGCAAGACGATGCCGCTCTGCCGCAATTCCTCCAGGCGCCGCGCCGCTTGTTCGATGATCCCCACAGAGTACCCCTCACCCTCTCGCGTTGAGCCACGCAATCCACACGCCGGCTGCCACAAGCAGGGATCCCAGCGCCGACCCGAAGCCGACAAGTTCGCCGCGAGCGCGCCGCATCATGCCGCCGCTTCTCACCATCGAAACGCTGCCGAGCACCTGGCGCCGCGTCGTTTCGCGAAGGAGGCGCGTGCTGCCGAAGGCAGGGAGCACCTGCACGACCAGGAAGGTCGCGCCCAGCCCCGCTGCGATCGAGCCCACCACGACGAGAATGGCGAGCGCAAGGCGGTTCGGAAACACCGGCTGCGGCGCGGTCCGGGGCGGATCGATCACACGAAACTGAGCCGAGCGGGTGGCATCGACATCTTCGGAAAGCGCCGCCTTTTCACGCCGGGCGACCATGGTCTGGTAGGCGCCGCGGATCACTTCGTAATCTCGGTTGAGCTGCGCCATTTCAGCTTCGATCTGTGGGACGCGGTTGGCCGAGGCTCGTAACTGCGCCACACGCGACTGCATGTCGCTGGCGCGCACACGCAAGGACGCGACCTCCGCTTCCGCCTGCGCGAGCGCGAGCCTGACCTGCTGCTGGACAGAATTGATGTTCTGGGATCCCCGCGCGGGCTTGCTTTCGGCGATCTTTCTGCGGTTCTCGATATCCTTGCGCCGGTCCTCCTCGAGGCTCTCGATCAGGCGCTTCGTCGCAATCACGTCGGGATGCTGGTCCGTGTATCGGCGCAGCAGCTCGTCGAGCTGCTTGCGCTGCCCTTCCAGGCGGGCGTCGTATTCCGAACTCTGTGCCGTCGACGCCCCGGTCGGCGTTTCGGGGACGAGCGACGCGGTTTCGCCGCCCAGCTCGTGGCGAAGCGCGTCGCGGGACTGCTCGGCGGCCCTCAACTCGACCGTGACCTTGCCCAGGTCCTCGGTCAGTGCCGACATCCTTGCGAAGTAGTCCTTGCCGGACACGTCGGAGACTCCCATGTTGCGGAGCTTGAATTCCTTGAGCTTATTTTCGGCGTCTGCCAAGCGGGTCTCGTAGCTGCTGATCTGCTCGTCGATGAATTCGCGCGCGCTCTCCGCATCGCGCTGCTTCGTGCCGGTGTCCGATGCCAGAAACAATGCGACCAGGTTTTCGACGACCACCCGGGTCTTCTCCGGGTCGGTGCCGCGGTAGCTGAAATTGAAAATGTTGTCCCGGCTATTGCTGCTGGTCACCTTGATCTCGCGCAACAAACCCTCAAGCGCTCGCTCGCGCTCGTCGGGCGGCAGCGACTGTGTCTCGGGAAACGACTTTCGCATCAGGAGCTCGACGTTGGGCCGCGTGATCAGCGTGCGAGCAAGCAGGCCGACCGTCTGGTCCAGATCGGGCTCCACGGCGAGATCGCGCATCAAGGGCCGAAGCACGGTCTTGGTGTCGACGTAGACGCGCGCGGTGGCTTCGAAGCGGTCCTGAATCATCGACAAGCCGATGGCACCGGCGATCGCCGCCAGCCACGCCGCGCCGATGCCGATCCACCGCCGGCGCCACATCGCGCGGGCGATCTCGACAACCTGGGCGATCAACTGATCCATACCGAGGCCGATCTCATGTCATGAAAATAGCGGGGCAGGGCGACGCACGGCGCTCGTACTCCATTTGCGGTCAGAACCATCCCTGTGGAATGATGATCACGTCGCCGGGACGAACGTCGACATTGGCGGAGATGTCGCCCCGCTTGAGCAGGTCCTTGAGGCGAACGCTGTATTGCTTGCCGTCGTCCTTGCCGCGAACGAGCACCGCGCCATTGCCGTCGGCAAAGTCGGTCAGGCCGCCGACCTGGATCATCACGTCGAGCAGGGTCATGTTCTGCCGGTAGGGAATGGCCTGCGGCTTGGTCGCCTCGCCGATGA
>JBDTNU010000025.1:0-20446 GCA_039933535.1 Caldimonas sp.
CGAGCAAGGCCGGTGGCTGGACCGACTACGCGAGCCTCGACATCGCCTTGCGCGACGACCTCGACCCGAAGGCGCCGCGGGCGATGGCGGTGCTCGACCCGGTGCTGCTCAAGCTCTCGAACTGGTCCGAGGTCTTCGGCAGCGAGTCGCATCGCGACGATTGCCACGCCCCTGTCCATCCGCAGCACGCCGAAATGGGCGAGCGGCATTTCCAGCTCGGCCCACAGGTCTGGATCGAGCGCGACGACTTTGCCGAAGCGCCCGCCAAGGGATTCTTTCGCCTCTTTCCCGGCAATAGGGTGCGCCTGAAATACGGCTCGATCGTCGAGTGCACGGGCTGCGAGAAAGACGCGACCGGGCGGGTCACGGCCGTGCTCGCCAACGTCGTGCCCGACACGCGCAGCGGCACGCCTGGCGCTGATGCGGTCAAGGTCAAGGGCACGATCACCTGGGTCGGACTCGACGATTCGGTCGCCGCCGAAGTGCGCCTCTACGACCGGCTCTTCACCGACCCGCAGCCCGATGTCGGCGGCAAGGATTTCAAGGCCAGCCTGAACCCGGCCAGCCTGCGCGTGGTCGAGGCCCACGTCGAAGCGGCGCTCGCGAATGCGGAGCCCGACCAGCGTTTCCAGATCGAGCGGCACGGCTACTTCGTGACCGACCGGATCGATCACGCGCCCGGCCGGCCGGTGCTGAGCCGGATCACGACCCTGAGAGATACGTGGACGAAATAGACACGGCATTTCCCGTTAGGTCGATGCGCTCGAAGGCCTCGCTCGCTGCCGCCGCGCTGCTCGCGGCGTGGCTTGCGGGCTGTGGTGGGGGCGGCGGATCGGACAGCAGCGGTGGGCCGCCGGCCGCCGGCCTGACCGATTCCACCGCGTACTCGGCAACCGGGGGCGCTGCCCTCGCCTCGGCCGACGAGGCCGCCGCGGTGACGATGCACACCGTCAGCGTTGCCGGCGCCTCGATCACCTACACGGCGACGGCGGGCCATCTCAACGCGCGCGCACCCGTGAGCGGTTCAGCCGAGGCGTCGATGTTCTACGTCGCCTACACCGTGCCCGCACTCGCGGGGGCCAAGCGCCCGATCATCTACTTCTACAACGGCGGCCCGGGCTCGGCGACGATCTGGCTGCACCTGGGTTCGTTCGCGCCGCGTCGCGTCGTCACGAACGCACCATCGCTCGCCGTGCCGCAACCGTTCCAGCTCGTCGACAACGCCGAAAGCCTGATCGACGTCGCCGACCTCGTCTTCGTCGACGCGGTCGGCACCGGCTACTCGGAAGCGATTGCGCCGTTCACGAACCAGAGCTTCTGGGGTGTCGACAGCGACGCCGGGGTGATGCGCGATTTCATCGCCCGCTATGCCGTGGTCAACCAGCGGCAGACCTCGCCCACCTTCCTGTTCGGCGAGTCCTACGGCACGACGCGCTCGGCCGTGCTCGCCCACCTGATGGTCGCGGCCGGGATGCAGCTCGACGGCGTCATGCTCCAGTCGTCGGTCCTCGACTACAACTCGAACTGCGATTTCTTCGCGCCCGCCACGCTCAGCTGCGAAGGCAGCTTTGCGAGCTACGGCATGGTCGGTGCCTGGTTCGCGCTGACCCGTCCGGTGCCGGCCGACGCCGACGCCTACGCGCAGCAATTACGCGACTTCAGCACTACGAGCTATGGCCCGGCGGCCGCCGCCTGGGTGCAATCGCGCCAGCCTGCCTCGGCGACGCTGCTGAACCAGTGCGTCGACCTCTCCGGCGCGCCGCTCGACGCGTGGACCACGAACGTCGATCTCGACGCGCTGACCTTTCGCACCCGCCTTCTCGCGGGCCAGCTGCTCGGTCGCTACGACGCCCGCATCGTGGCGGCGAACGGCAGCGCCCTCGCCGCCGACGGCGATCCGTCGTCGACGCTGATCACCGCGCCGTTCGCCGCCGCCGCGAAGAACCTGTTCGCGAACGAGCTCCAGTACCGGGCGGCTGCCAACTACACCCTGTTGTCGAACGCCATCAACACCTGGAACTTCTCGCACGACGGCCGCTCGCTCCCCGACACGATCCCCGACCTGAGCGCGGCGATGACCTTGCGCCCCGCACTGAGAACGCTCTCGCTCGCCGGCTATCACGACCTGGCCACGCCATTTCGTCAGACCGAGCTCGATGTCGCCAGGCTGGGCACGCAACCCGGGGTGACGTTGCGCGTCTATCCAGGTGGCCACATGACCTACCTCGACGACGGTGCGCGGCCGCGCATCAAGGTGGATGTCGCGGCGCTGCTCGCGGCGCCGGTGCCGATCGCCGCGGGCAAGTCCGCTGCGCCCCCGGCGGTGCCAGCGCCGGCCTTGCAAGAGTCAGCGTCGCCGCGGCCGCAACCGAGCTCCGCCATCGCGGCCGGTGCACCTGTCGCAACCACTCCTGGCGCCGATCGCAGCGCCCTGGCGCAAGGCGGTGACCCCTATCTGCCTCCGGCCTTGCGAATCGCGCCGGCGGCAGCCTCGCCGCGCGGCGCGACGCTGAAGGCGCTGGTCGAACGGAAGATCGCAGCGCGCAGGGTCGACGTCTACCGGTAGACGTGCTCGCCGCGATTGGCCTTCCACGCGTTCTCGAAGAAGCTCGCGTCCTCCTCGTTCTTCGGCCGGACCGCCATCAGGATGCCACCGTTGCGGACGCCCTGGTCGTAGTCCTTGACGCGCTCCTCCGGGATGCCCCAGCCGATCAGCGCGCCGACGATGCCGCCCGTGGCTGCCCCTGCACCGGCACCGGCGATCGCCGCCGCCAGCGGTCCGGCGATGACCAGGCCGAGGCCAGGCAAAGCGAGCGTGGTGCCCACGGCTGCGATCGCCGCGGCGACCGCGCCCAGGCTACCGCCGATCGCACCGCCGATGCCAGCGCCTTCGGCGGCCTTGTTGCCAAGCTCGGTCTCGCGCCCCACCACGCCCGGGCCGAAGTGGCGCTTGCGGGTCTCGTCCGACATGACCAGGTTCACGTCCTTGTGAGCGTAGCCGCGATCGGAGACAGAGCGGTAGGCGCGCTCGGCGTCCTCGCGGTCGGTGAACAGCCCGGTCAGGACGGGACTCGTCGTGGTCTTCATCATTTCGCTCCTGTCGCAAAGGGAAGTGCGAAGCTTGGCCGAGACGCGCTCGAGGCCGAAGCGGCAGCGGCCGCTGCGATCGGTCGTCTGGGCGGCGACATGGCCGTCGGGCAGTTCCTACATTGCGGCCAGGACAGCGCCGCAGCGGCGATTGCCTGGGGGCGCGCCCGACGCTGGTTTGCGGTCATCGCCTACGCGGCACGTCAAGCGTCGAGCCCAGAGTCGTCGTTGCCGCCTTCGACATCATCAAGCATGAAAATTCTTCTTGCCGTCACGCTCGTCGCCGCCGCGTCACTTGCCGCATGCGGTGAAACGGCCACCTTGCCGGTCTCTGCCGGAATGGGCGCGGCGCCGCAACTTCCACCGCCGAACAAGACCCTGCTGCCGACCGTGCACATCGCGCCCGCCAAAGGCTGGAGCGATGGCGCCAAACCGGTGGCCGCTGTCGGCACGTCGGTGAGTGCCTATGCGGTCGGCCTCGATCACCCGCGCTGGATCTACGTGCTGCCGAACGGCGATGTACTCGTGGCCGAGACAAACGCACCGCCGAAGCCGGAAGACAGCAAAGGCCTGCGCGGATTCGTCATGAAGCAGGTCATGAAGCGTGCCGGCGCGGGCACACCAAGCGCGAACCGGATCACGCTGCTCCGCGGCATCAAGGCAGACGGAACGGCAGAGACGAAGACCGTGTTCCTCGACAACCTGAACTCGCCGTTCGGGATGGTCCTGGTCGGCGGCGATTTCTACGTCGCCAACTCCGACGCCGTCGTTCGCTATCCGTACAGCGCCGGCCAGACGCACATCGAAGGCGCGGGCAGCAAGCTGGTCGACCTGCCGGCCGGTCCGATCAATCACCACTGGACGAAGAACCTGATCGCCAGCCCCGACGGCAGCAAGCTCTATGCGACCGTCGGCTCGAACAGCAACGTCGGCGAGAACGGACTGGCCGCCGAGGAAGGGCGCGCCGCGATCTGGGAGATCGATCGCACGACCGGCGCGCATCGCGTCTTCGCCTCGGGTCTGCGCAACCCGAACGGCATGGCCTGGACCCCCGGCGCCACACCGGGGTCATCGACGCTGTGGACCGTCGCCAACGAGCGCGACGAGATCGGCAGCGACCTGGTGCCCGACTACCTCACCTCGGTGCGCGATGGCGCCTTCTACGGCTGGCCGTTCAGCTACTACGGACAGCATGTCGACGTACGAGCCCAGCCGCAGAACCCGGATCTGGTGGCAAATGCGATCGCGCCCGACTACGCGCTCGGGCCGCACACCGCATCGCTCGGGCTCGTGTCGTCGCAGGGCGCGAGCTTGCCCGGCATGTTCGCCAGCGGCATGTTCGTCGGCCAGCACGGCTCCTGGAATCGCAATCCGTACAGCGGCTACAAGGTGATCTTCGTCCCCTTCGCCGGCGGCAGGCCGCAGGGCGCGGCGGTCGACGTGCTTACGGGATTCCTGAGCGCCGACGGCGATGCGTTCGGCCGCCCCGTGGGCGTGGCGATCGACAAGGCCGGCGCCCTGCTCGTGGCCGACGATGTCGGCAATGCGATCTGGCGTGTCACCGGTGGCGGACCGCAGGTGGCAGCGCGCTGAACCGGTCGCCGGATCGTTAGCTGCGGCCCCAGCTCGCCCAGTACCCCGCGCTGCCAGCGAGCGCAGTGACAACGCCGCCCCAGGTCCAGTCGATCAGACTGAGCTGCACCGGCCAGCCACGAATGATGGCCATGTTGGTGAGGTTGTATGCGCCGTAAGCCGCCAGCCCGAGCACCGCGGAACGCAGCGCCGCGTCGATCCAGCCCGCGGGCTGGTTCCAAAGCACCAGGTAGACCAGCGCCATCGGATACAGCAGATAGAACAGGACGGCCGGAACGACGCGGAACGAGTCGGCCATCAGGCTGCCCATCTCGCGCCGGTAGAGGTCCTTGGTCAGCACGCCGAGCCAGATCGCATCGAGCACCGCGACCGCGACGAGAACAGCGAGATACGCGAGCCCGGCCTGGGTGGGCGTCATGCGCGTGGCCGTCACGTGCGAATCTTCACTTGCGAACGTTGTCGAGGGCCGTCGGCGCCTTGAATCCAAGCTCTTCGGCGCGCGCTTCGTACGGCGCCGCAAGCGCGGGCTGGTCGGACTTGCGGTAGTACACGGCCAGCTCGTAGCTCGCCGGCGCATTGCCGAGCGCCGCAGCGTACTGCAGCCAGCCGACATAGCGAGACGGATTGGCTTCGACGCCGCCCTCGCCTTCGCGGTACAGGCGGGCCATGCGCGCTGCCGCATCCTTGTCGGCCAGCGCCGCCTTGCGCACGTCGTCGTACAGGGTCGGCGCGGCGCCGCGCACCAGGAAGTCGCCGCGATACAGACGGATGTCGCTGCGCTCGAGCAGGCGCTTGGTGTTGCGCGCGCGCTCCAGATCGGCCCGCGCCGACACCGCCGACGGGCCCGACGGATAGCTCGCCACGTAGCGGTCGGCGACGTTGACGATGTCTGCAGGCCAGCGTGCGTCCTGCAGCTCCTGCGTCAGCGCGGGCTCGGGCGGCGGCGGATACGGCGCCGCGAGCGCCGATCCGGCGAATGCAAGACCCGCGGACAAGACGGCGAGCCAACGCAGCGGAAGCAGCTTCGTCAACCTCATTGGCGCGCCTTGGTCTGGCTGAAGTCCTTCAGGGCGGCTAGCGTCTTCTCGACGTGCCGGCTCGGATTCAGGCTCTGGTAGTTGTAGAGGACCTTGCCGTTCGGCGCGATAACGTAGGAGATGCGATTGGCGTAGTCGGGACGCAAGGCCATGATCGCATCGTACGACTTCATGATTGCCTGGGAGTTGTCCGAAGCGACCGGAAACCTGCCCTGGCAAGCCTGGACCGAGAACTTGCCGAGGGTTTCGATGTCGTCGCTCGAGACGCCGATCACGGTGGCGCCGAGCGCCTCGAACTTGGCGATCGACTCGGCGAACTCGTGCGCCTCGATCGAGCAGCCGACCGAGAAGGCCGCCGGAAAGAAGTAGAGCACCACCGGACCCTTGGCCAGCGACTCGGA
The DNA here is from genome assembly GCA_039933535.1 of Caldimonas sp. Taxonomy (GTDB): domain Bacteria; phylum Pseudomonadota; class Gammaproteobacteria; order Burkholderiales; family Burkholderiaceae_C; genus Schlegelella_A. The sequence goes on from JBDTNU010000025.1 coordinate 6,119, forward strand.
AAGGGAAAACTTGTAGACCTTCCCTGCCAGCGCGGCCTGCGCTGTAAAGTTGGGTGCTGCATCTCCGACATCCAATGCTGCGTATGACGATGTCGTCAGCGAGACGAGCAACCCCAGGAACGCAATGATCTTCTTCATGGCAGCCTCCGTTTTGGCGCGTTCTTCATCTTACGAGAAACCGGTACGAGCCACGGGAGTCGGGCGATTCGTTTCGGTCCTCGGCGTCCTCGTTGCCTGCCTGATCGGCCTGGCCGGTTGCGGCACCTTGCCCGCCAACGTCGGCAAGACCGATACCTTGGCAATGCCACCGAACCCGGAGAGCACGCTCGTCAAGATCGCCGAGGCGTCTTCGCCGGCCGCAGACCAGACGGGCGTGCGCCTGCTGCCGCTCGGCGCGTTCTCGCTCGACACCCGGATCCAGCTCGCGCAGCGCGCCTCGACCTCGCTCGACGTCCAGTACTACCAGTTCGAGAACGACCCCACCGGTCGGCTGCTGATGACCGCATTGCGCAACGCCGCCGTGCGCGGCGTTCGCGTGCGCCTGCTGGTCGACGATCTCTACACGACGCATACCGATCCGCTGCTGCGCGACCTGTCGGCGTTCCCGAACTTCGAGGTCCGGCTGTTCAACCCGTTCTGCTGCGCCCGGGGCAGCGGCGTCGCCGGCCGCTACACGGCCTCGATCTTCGACTTCGGGCGGCTCAACCACCGCATGCACAACAAGATGTTCCTCGCCGACGGTGTCATGGCCGTGGTGGGCGGGCGAAACATCGCCGACGAATACTTCCTGCGCAGCGCCGAATCCAATTTCGTCGACATGGACGCCTTCGTCATGGGCGCCGTCGTCAAGGACATGTCGGCCATCTTCGACCGCTACTGGAACAGCGAGGTCGTCCACCCGATCGACTCGGTGGGCGAGCCGATCGGCGACAAGCCGGCGCGGCAGAAGGCGTTCGACGCCCTGCTGGCCAGCCTGCCGGCCTCGCCGCCCATCGACCCGCCGGCCGTCGACGTGCTCGGCTACGGGCCGCTCAGTGAAGACTTCGACACCGGCCAGGTCGGCCTGCAATGGGGCAAGGCCCGCGCCTTTGCGGATCCGCCGGAAAAGCTGCTCGCGATGACACCGAAGATCGCCTTCGAGACGAGCGTCACCAACAACGTGATGATGCAGGTCTGGCAGGCCAAGAGCGACCTGGTCCTGACCTCGCCCTACATGATTCCGGGCGAAGCGGGCATGGCCTCGATCCGCAGGCTCGAGGACGAGAAGGTCAAGGTGACGGTGATCACCAATTCGCTGGCGGCCACCGACGAGCCGCTGGTGCACAACGGTTACGCCCGCTATCGGCCGGCGATGCTCACGGCCGGCGTCGAGCTCTACGAGCTGAGCCCGACGCGCACGCAGATGACGAAGCGGCTCGGCATGTTCGGGACCTCGCTCGGCCGGCTGCACGCCAAGACGGCGATCATCGACAAGCGCCTCATCTTCATCGGCTCGATGAACCTCGATCCGCGCTCGGCCAGCACCAACACCGAGTTCGGCATGTTCATCGACAGCCCGGCGCTGGCCAAGGAGCTGCTGCGCGTCATCAACATCAGCAAGCTCGAGGGTGCCTACAAGGTCCGCTTCGCGCCGAAGACCACGGACCTGCAATGGCTGACGATCGAAGACGACAAGGAGACGATCCTGACCGTCGAGCCCGAGTCGACCTTCTGGCTGCGTCTGCACAACATGCTGCTCGGCTGGTTCGTCTCCGACCAGTTGCTCTGAGCGGGATCCGCGAAAACCCGGCAGAGGGTGCGCGGCACAATCCGCGCGTGCTTCGCCACCTCGCTTCATCGACCGGATTCGCGCTCGCGGCGGCGTGCTTCGTCGCGCCGGCGCTCGCCGTGCAGGTCTGCGAGCTGAACGGCCAGCCGGTCAACCCGAACAACGGCTACACGACCGAAGGCAAGACCGGCCTGATGCGCTGCCGCGAAGGCGATGGCGGCCCGGTGGTTCGCGAGCAGGAGCTGCAGCAAGGCAAGTTCATGGGCGTGGTCCGCTATTTCAAGGACGGTGCGGTCGAGCGCGAATACCGCGTCAACGAGCGCGGCAACCGCGATGGGTTGGCGCGTGAGTGGAGCCGCGCCGAGGCTGGCGTCAAGCCGGTCATCGTCAAGGAAGAGACGTATCGCAACGGCAGCAACACCGGCATCGCGCGCACCTGGTATCCGAGCGGCCAGATCAAGCGCGTCGCCTGGTATGGCGACGACGATCGCGAGCAGGCGGTGGCCGAGTTCACGCCGCAGGGCCAGCTTGCCGAGTTGCGCTGTGCGCCGCGACCGGTGCTCGGCAGCGACTTCGACGACAAGACGGCATGCGGCCATGGCGGCGCGGCCTCGACGGTGACGCTCTATGGCGCCAAGGGCCAGCCGCGCGCGCGCCTCGCGTTCGAGCGCGGCGAACGCCGGAAGAGCGAGACGCTGTGGGAGAGCGGCGCGGTCCGCGAGCTCCGGGAAACGACGGCCACCGGCGGCGTCGAGCGCTCGTTCGCGGCCGACGGCACGAAGCGGCATGAAGTGCAGTGGGTCAGCCTCGCCGGTGAGCGGCCGCGCCGCATCACGCTGCTGGACCAGGAATTCCACGAGTCCGGCAAGCTGGTGCGCGAGCGACGCTGGCGCAGCACGGAGCGCGGCGGCGAGCTGGCGTCGGAAGCGAGCTGGTACCTGAACGGCCAGGCAAAAGAGCGCACCGAGTTCGTCAACGTCGACGGCCAGGCGCTGCGTCGCGAGACCACCTTCCATGACAACGGCAAGAAGTCGTTCGAAGGCGCGTGGCGCATCGAGACGAACGGTGGCGGCCGAGGCGAGTCGGCGGTCGGGACGCATCAGCGCTTCGACGCCGAAGGGCGGCTGCGTGGCGAGCGCATCTACGACGAGCGCGGACGCATCAAGCGCGAGCGCGAGCTCGACGAGCGCGGCACCGTCGTGCGCGACGACGAGGTCTTCGAAGACGGTTCGAGAAAGGCGGTCGGACGATGAGCACGACGACAAGCAACTCCGCGCAGGCGTTCGACTACGTCATCGTCGGCGCCGGCTCCGCCGGCTGCGTGCTGGCGGCGCGCCTGACCGAGGACCCTGCGGTCACGGTCTGCCTGCTCGAGGCCGGGCCGGTCGACAAGAGCGTGCTGATCCACTGCCCGGCCGGCCTTGCCCTGCTGGCGCAGACCGGCGGCGCGAACTGGGCTTTCCAGACCGTGCCACAGGCCGGTCTCGGCGGACGTCGCGGCTACCAGCCGCGCGGCAAGGTGCTGGGCGGGTCGAGCTCGGTCAACGCCATGATCTACCTGCGCGGCCAGGCCGAGGACTACGACGCATGGGCGGCCGAAGGCAACGCCGGCTGGGCCTGGGCCGACGTGCTGCCCTACTTCAAGCGCGCCGAGCACAACGAGCGTGGCGCCGACGCCTTTCATGGCACGGGCGGCCCGCTCAACGTCAAGGACCTGACCAGCCCGAACCGCTTCGGCCCGGTCTTCGTCGAGGCCGGCAGGCAGGCAGGCTACGCCGTCAACCCGGATTTCAATGGCGCGCGCCAGGAAGGCGTCGGCATGTACCAGGTGACGCACAAGAACGGCGAGCGCTTCAGTGCGGCCAAGGCCTACCTGACGCCGAACCTGGCGCGAAAGAACCTGACCGTCGTCACCGGCGCACGAACCAATCGCGTTCTGCTCGACGGCAAGCGCGCCACAGGCGTCGAGGCGCGCATCGGCAACGAGACCAGGACGATGACGGCGCGACGCGAGGTGCTGCTCTGCGCCGGCTCCCTGCAGTCGCCGCAGCTCCTGATGCTCTCGGGCGTCGGCCCCGGCGAGCACCTGCGCTCGCTCGGCATCGAGGTGCGCCACGACCTGCCCGGCGTCGGCCGCCACCTGCACGATCACGTCGATGTCGTCCAGGTGCTCGACGCGCCCAGGCTGACCGAGCTGTTCGGACTCTCGCTCGCCGGCGCCGTCAATGCGATCAAGGGCATCTTCGAATGGCGACGGCGCAGGCGCGGCATGCTGACGACCAACTTCGCCGAGGCCGGCGGCTTCATCCGCAGCGATGCCGAGGTCGAGCGGCCCGACCTGCAACTGCACTTCGTGGTCGGCAAGCTGATCGACCACGGGCGCAAGACCGTGTTCGGCCACGGCTACTCGTGCCACGTCTGCCTGCTGCGCCCGAAGAGCCGGGGCAGCGTGACGCTGGCCAGCGCCGACCCGGACGACGCGCCCGCGATCGACCCGAACTTTCTTGCCGAACGCGACGATCTCGATCGGCTCGTGCTCGGCTTCAAGGCGATGCGCCGCATCCTCGGCCAGCCGGCCCTGGCCACGCATGGCGCGCGCGAGCTGGCAGCCTCGGCGGGCGCGCGCAGCGACGCCGAGATCGAGGCCTTCGTCCGCAGCCACGCCGACACCATCTATCACCCGGTCGGCACCTGCCGCATGGGCAACGGCCCGCTCGATGTCGTCGACGCCGAGCTGCGGGTTCGCGGCCTGACGGGACTGCGCGTGGTCGACGCGTCGATCATGCCCAACGTCGTCAGCGGCAACACCAACGCGCCGACGATCATGATCGCCGAGAAGGCCGCCGACATGATCAAGGCGGCGGCGAGAATGCCGGCCTCTTCTTCCACCTCCATCGCTCAGGAAAGCGCTCTCACCGCATGAAAACGAAAGCCGCCGTGGCCTGGCAGGCCGGCCAGCCGCTGACCATCGAAATCGTCGACCTCGAGGGCCCGAAGGCGGGCGAAGTGCTGGTCGAAGTGAAGGCCACGGGCATCTGCCACACCGACTGGTTCACGCTCTCGGGCGAAGACCCCGAAGGTCTCTTTCCCGCCATCCTCGGCCACGAAGGCGCGGGCGTCGTGCTCGAGGTCGGCGCGGGCGTGACGACGCTTGCCCCGGGCGATCACGTGATCCCGCTCTACACGCCCGAGTGCCGGCAGTGCAAGTTCTGCCTGTCGAGGAAGACCAACCTCTGCCAGAAGATCCGCGCCACGCAAGGCAAGGGACTGATGCCCGACGGCACGAGCCGCTTCTCGATCGGCGGCAAGCCGCTGCTCCACTACATGGGCACCTCGACCTTCGCCAACCACATCGTCGTTCCCGAGATCGCGCTGGCAAAGATCAGGAAGGACGCGCCCTTCGACGTGGTCTGCTACATCGGCTGTGGCGTGACCACCGGCGTCGGCGCGGTGCTGTTCACGGCCAAGGTCGAGGCCGGCGCGAACGTCGTCGTGTTCGGCCTGGGCGGGATCGGCCTCAACGTTATCCAGGGCGCGAAGCTGGTCGGCGCCGACAAGATCATCGGCGTCGACCTGAACCCGGGCCGCGAAGCGATGGCGCGCAAGTTCGGCATGACGCACTTCATCAACCCGAAGGACCATGCGAACGTGGTCGATGCGATCGTGCAGCTCACCGATGGCGGCGCCGACTACAGCTTCGAGTGCATCGGCAACACGACGACGATGCGCCAGGCGCTCGAGTGCTGCCACAAGGGCTGGGGCCAGTCGATCGTCATCGGCGTGGCGCCGTCCGGCGCCGAGATCGCGACGCGGCCGTTCCAGCTCGTCACCGGACGGGTGTGGAAGGGCTCGGCCTTCGGCGGCGCGCGCGGACGCACCGACGTGCCCAGGATCGTCGACTGGTACATGGACAAGAAGATCGCGATCGACGAGCTCATCACGCATCGCCTCAAGCTCGAAGACATCAACGAGGGCTTCGCGCTGATGAAGCGCGGCGAGTCGATCCGCTCGGTCGTCGTCTACTGACCGTCGTGCGGATCGCCCCTTTCGGCAGTTGGGCCTCCGGGCTTTCGGCGGAACGGCTGGCCTCGGCCAGCGTGCGCTTCGGCCAGATCGCCATCGCCGGCGATTCGATATTCAGCAGCGAAGGCCGACCGGCCGAAGGCGGCCGCAACGTCGTCGTCGAGTGCGACGCGGCCGGAGCCTGCCGCGATCTCAACCCGGCGCCGTTCGACGTGCGCACGCGGGTCCACGAATACGGCGGCGGCGCCTTCGTCGTCAGCGACGGCGGAGAGCTGCTCTTCAGCAACAACGACGACCAGCGCATCTACCGCATGCGGCGCGACGGCGTGCCGCGGGCGGTCACGGAGGGCGGTGCGTTTCGCTACGCCGACGCCGCGATCGACACGGCGCGCGACCGGCTGATCGCGGTTCGCGAAGATCATTCGGCGACCGGCGAAGCGGTCAACACGATCGTCGCCATCGACCTCGCGTCGGGGTCCGAGTCGGTGCTCGCGAGCGGTCATGACTTCTTCTCGAATCCGCGCCTCTCGCCCGACGGCGGCCAGCTCGCCTGGCTGAGCTGGGACCATCCGCGCATGCCATGGGAAGGCAGCGACCTGTGGGTCGCGGTTTTCGAGGCAGACGGAAAGCTCGCCGCGCCGCGCCATGTCGCAGGCGGCAACTCGGAATCGGTCTTCCAGCCCGAGTGGTCACCCGGCGGCGACCTGCACTTCGCCTCCGATCGCAGCGGCTGGTGGAACCTGTACCGTGAACGGGCCGGCCGCATCGATCCGCTGCATGCCATGGCGGCCGAGTTCGGCGAGCCGCAGTGGCAGTTCGCGATGGCGATGTACGGCTTCGAGCCCGATGGCCGCATCGTCTGCCTCTACGAGCAAGGCGGGCGGTCGCAGCTCGCCCGCATGAAGGCCGACGGTGCCGGCTTCGCCGTCATCGAGACGTCGTTCTGCTCGATGCGCGAGCTTCAGGTCGGCGCCGGCTTCATCGCCTGCTACGCGGCTTCGGAGCTCGAGGCAGAGGCGCTGGTGCGCATCGATCTCGACACGCACGCCGTGCACGTGTTGCGCCAGTCCAGCGAGCTCGCCTTCGATGCCACCGAGGTCTCCGTGGCCGAGGCGATCGAGTTCCCGACCGAAGGCGGCGCCACCGCCCACGCGTTCTTCTATGCGCCGAAGAACGTCGCCTTCAGAGGCGAGCCCGGCACGCTGCCGCCATTCGTGGTGATCAGCCACGGCGGCCCGACCGGCGCGACCAACGCCGCGCTGCGGCCGAGCCTGCAGTACTGGACGCAGCGCGGCTTCGCCATCGTCGACGTCAACTACGGCGGCTCGTCCGGCTATGGCCGTGCCTATCGCGAGCGGCTAGACGGCACGTGGGGCATCGTCGATGTCGACGACGTGGTCAACGCGGCGCGCTTCCTGGTGGCGCGCGGCGATGTCGATCCGGATCGGCTGGCGATCCGCGGCGGCAGCGCGGGCGGCTTCACGACGCTTGCCGCGCTCACTTTCCGCAAGGTCTTCCACGCCGGCGCCAGCCACTTCGGCGTGAGCGATCTCGAAGCCCTGGCCCGCGACACGCACAAGTTCGAATCGCGCTACCTCGATTCGCTGATCGGCCCTTACCCGGCCCGCGCCGACCTGTACCGAGAACGCTCGCCCGTGAACTTTCCCGAGCGGATGTCGAGCGCGCTGATCCTGTTCCAGGGCGCCGAGGACAAGGCGGTGCCGCCGAGCCAGGCCGAGACCATGTTCGCCGCGGTCAAGGCCAAGGGCCTGCCCGTTGCCTACCTCCTGTTCGAAGGCGAGCAGCACGGCTTTCGCCAGGCCCGACACATCCGGCGCGCGCTCGAGGCCGAGCTCGCGTTCTTCGGCCGCATCTTCGGCTTTGCCCCGGCCGATGTCATCGAGCCGGTCGCGATCGAAAACCTGCCCGACGGGAAGCGGCCCGCGTAACGTCGCTTTCGCCTCGTCACAACTTCGTGACGCGGCCGGGGCTAAGGTCGAGCCCTCCCAAGCGAAGGCGGACCCGCGATGAAAAGCACCTGGCGGACACTCTGGCAGCAACAGGACCTCGTCGTCTACCGCGACGAGGTCGAGGTCGACCGGATCGAGGCAGCGCGGATCGAGTGCGTGTATCTCGTCTACCGCGGCAGCGGCGATTCGCCGGGCGACATCGGCATGACCGTGGTCGAGCTCGACAATGGCTATGCGATCTTCGAAGCGCAGACCGGCTTTGCGGGACGCGTCAATTTCGAGCGCCACGCCTTCTGGCATGCCAAGCAGTGCGTCTTCTGGGTGTCGGCGGCGAGCGCTTCCCTGCCGTGGCGGCTGCGTCTCGGCGCCTGGCCAGCGGCCGCCCCCAGCCGTGCCTATCGCCGCCTCGAGCGGTCCGATCTCGAAGGCTGCATCGCGAATTGGGCGCTCGAAGGTCCCGAGACCTGGGAAGACCGCAAAAAGGGCCGCATGGCGCGCAGCAGACCCTTCGGTTTCAGTTCTCAAGCCCGCGCCTGATCCTCCCGGCAGCATGAAAGCCCGGCCGAAAGCCGGGCTTTTTCTTGTTCGGGGCTCAGGTGAACCGGCCCTCCCGCATCCACTTGGTGGCGACCCATTTCTCCCCCGCCGTGACCGGCGCGCCGCCGTGCAGCGAGCGCGTGGCCGGGTGCGGACGGTCGTAGCTGAAGAACACCGCATTGCCGCGAACCGGCGCGACCTCAAGGCCAGCGTCGGGGAACACTGTCGCGCCGCCGGCCGTCGGCGTGTTCAGGTAGCAGACGATCGAGGCGACCCGCTGGCCGCCGCGCGTGAGGATGGTCGGCGTGCCGGGCTCGGCGGGGTCGAAGTAGTCGTAGTGCGGCTTGTACTCCGCGCCCGGCCGGTAACGCAGGATCTGCAGGCCCTCGCCGTTCTCGAGCGGCCAGTCGAGCAGCCGGGCGAGGCGCGCCTCGAGCCGGGCGCAGACCGGGAACTCGGCGGGCTGGAAGAACATGCCGTCGCTGGTGCGCGCCTCGTTGACCTCGCTCGCGCCGGTGCTCGTCTCGACGGTCTCGGAGCGCGAAAGACGCGCACCGGCCAGGGCGATCAGCTCCGCGCACTCTTCGGCCGACAGCAGGTCGCCGAACACGACGACGCGCGGGTGCGCGAGCGACATCAGCACCTCGACCTCGCGGTCGCCCGCGGGAAGATGCGGCGTGGCGGCCGAGATGGCCTGGCCGGGCATCGGACGCGGCGGCACATCGAGCGCGGCGCCGGCGGCCCGCCCGCGCAGGTGATCCTGCATCGTCGTCTCGAGCGCGACCAGCGCGATCGACTCCTCCCATCCGCTGGCCTTCATCGCCTCGATGACGACGTCGGGAGAATGCCCGGCGGTCGCCTGGGCGACGATCCATGCGCGCAATTCGGAAGTGACGACCTGGGTGCTGCTCATCGTGAGTGCGATTTTGCCGGAGCCGGCGCGCCGTCCGGGAGCGCGAGGAAACGGCCGTGCGCCCGCTCGCCTGCTAGCGAAAGTTGCGGCTGCGGCTGACCAGGCCGTTCAGCATGGGCGTGTGATCGATCAGCTTCGCGGCCAGCAGATGCATCACGGCGCGATCGCCCTCGCCCTGGCGCTGCCACTGGCCGTAGACGGTGAGCAGCGTCGCGCCGAGCAAGGGCGTTCTCTGCTGTTCGGCGATCCTGGGCCAGACGATGACGTTGACGGCGCCGGTCTCGTCTTCGAGGGTGACGAAGACCGTGCCCTTGGCCGTCTCGGGCCGCTGCCGGTGCGTGACCAGGCCGCTCGCCCGCGCCAGCCGGCCGTGCGGGAAGGTGCGCAGGCGCGACGCCGGCTCGACCTTGAATTCCGCGAGCTGCTCGCGCAGGAGGGCGAGCGGGTGGCGATGCAAGGTGAGGCCGAGCGCGCGGTAGTCGGCCAGCGTGTTGTCGCCTTCGCTCGGCGCCGCGAGCCGGACCGGCTCTTCGCCGGTGCGGGTGGCGCGCAGCAGCTCGGTCGGCCGCGTGTCGATGCCGGCCACGGCCCAGGCGGCCTGATGGCGATGACCCGTCAGGCCGTGCAAGGCATCGGCATTGGCAAGCGCGGCCATCGCCTTGGCATCGAGTCGGGCGCGGCGGGCGAGGTCTTCGGCACTCGCGAACGGCGCTTCTTCCCGTGCTGCGACGATGCGATTGCCGACGTCTTCGGCGAGCCCGCCGACACGGTCGAGGCCGAGGCGTACCGGCCGAAGTCGGCCTTCGTCGTCGTTGTCCTCGAGCGTGCTCTCCCATGCGCTCACCCGCACATCGACCGGCCGCACCGCGACGCCATGCTCGCGCGCATCGCGCACCAGTTGCGCCGGCGCGTAGAAGCCCATCGGCTGGGCGTTGAGCAGGCCGGCGAGAAAGGCGTCGGGATGGTGGCACTTGATCCAACTGCTGACGTAGGCAAGCAGCGCAAAGCCGGCGGCGTGGCTTTCCGGAAAGCCGTATTCGCCGAAGCCCTGGATCTGCTTGAAGATGCGTTCGGCGTAGTCGCGCTCGTAGCCCTTCTCGACCATGCGGCCGACCAGCCGCTCGTGAAACGGCGAGAGGCCGCCGCGCCTTTTCCACGCCGCCATGGCACGGCGCAGGGAATCGGCCTCGCCGGCGGTGAAGTCGGCGGCCAGCATGGCGATCTGCATCACCTGCTCCTGGAAGATCGGCACGCCCTTGGTTCGCTCGAGCGCCGGCCACAACTCCTTCGGGCACTCGATTTCCGCCATCGGCAGATTGCGGTTCTTCAGGTACGGATGGACCATGCCGCCCTGGATCGGACCCGGCCGAACGATCGCGACCTCGACCACCAGGTCGTAGTACTTGCGCGGCTGCAGGCGCGGCAGCATGCTCATCTGCGCGCGGCTCTCGATCTGGAACACGCCGACCGTGTCGGCGCGGCAGATCATGTCGTAGGTGGGCGTGTCGTTGTCCGCGATCTCCTGCATGAGCAGCGGGGCGCGGCCGAGCTTGGCGCCGATGTACTCGAGCGAACGGCGGATCGCGCTCAGCATGCCGATGGCGAGGATGTCGACCTTGAGCAGGCCGAGCGATTCGAGGTCGTCCTTGTCCCACTGGATCACGCTGCGGTCCTTCATGCTCGCGTTCTCGACCGGCACGAGCTCGGCCATGCGCGCCCGCGAGATCACGAAGCCGCCCGGATGCTGCGAGAGGTGGCGCGGAAAGCCGATCAGCTGGGTGGTGAGGTCCATCCACAGCTTGACGACCGGTGCTTCGGGATCGAAGCCGTTCTCGCGCAGGCGTGCCGGGTCGATGCCGCGGCCGTCGAACCAGTGCTGGCTCTTGGAGACCGCCTCGATACGCTGCAGATCGATGCCCAGCGCACGGCCCGCGTCGCGCAGCGCGGAGCGCGGCCGGTAGCAGATGACGACGGCGGCCAGCGCGGCGCGGTGCCGGCCGTACTTGCCGTAGATGTACTGGATCACTTCTTCGCGCCGCTGGTGCTCGAAGTCGATGTCGATGTCGGGCGCCTCGTTGCGCTCGACGCTGATGAAGCGGCCGAACAGCAGGTTGGCGCGCTCGGGATCGACCTCGGTGACCTCGAGGCAGTAGCAGACGATCGAGTTGGCGGCGCTGCCGCGCCCCTGGCAGAGGATTTCCTTGCTGCGCGCCCAGGCGACGATGTCGGCGACGGTGAGGAAGTAGGCCTCGTACTGCAGCGTGGCGATGACGTCGAGCTCGCTCTCGATCTGCGGGCGGTACTTGTCGAGCAGCGCCGCGTCGGCGAAGCGCCTTGCGGCGCCGGCATAGGTGAGCTTTCGAAGATGCGAGGCCGGCGTCTCGCCCGCCGGCACGACCTCTTGCGGGTACTCGTAGCGCAGCTCGGCGAGCGAGAAGCGGCACCGGCCCGCGATCGTCATGGTGTTGGCCAGCCACTCCGCCTGGTCGTAGAGCGCGCCCAGGCGCGTGCGCGAGCGCAGGTGCTGCTCGGCGTTGGGCTCGAGGGCGAGGCCCGATTCGGCCACGGCCAGCCCGAGGCGCGTGGCAGTGAGCGTGTCCTGCAGGGGCTTGCGCGAACGCACGTGCATGAGGACGTCGCCCGCGGCGACGATCGGCAGCGAGACGAGCTGCGCGATGCGAACGACGCGCTCGACCAGCTCATCGTCACCGGGTCGATGCAGCAGCTCGAGGGCGATGAAGGCGCGCTCCTGGAACCAGGTCTTCAGCCACATCGCGTGGGCGAAGGTCTCCTCCAACGTCTGGGTGGCCAGCGAAGGAACGAGCAAGGCGATGCACTCTGGCAAGCCGGCCAGCGTCGGTGCGTTCGGGACCCTGCCCTCGACGTCGCCGGGATGCGCGAGGTACGAGCCTTTTTCGGCGCGCCGCCGTGCCACCGTGATCCAGTGCGAGAGGTTGCCGTAGCCGCGCCGCGATTGCGCCAGCAGCACCAGCCGCGCATGCGGCGTGCCGCTGTTCGGCAACACCAGCCGCATCTCGCTGCCGATGACGAGATGGAGCTTTTGCGCCTGGGCCTCGGCATGCGCGCGCACGACCCCGGCCAGCGAGCACTCGTCGGTGATCGCCAACGCGCCGTAGCCGAGCGCGGCCGCGCGCTGCACCAGCTCTTCGGGGTGCGATGCGCCCGTCAGAAAGCTGAAGTTGCTGCGGCAGTGAAGCTCTGCGTAAGGCGGTAGCACGGGAAGGCGGGCTCGCGGGCGACAGGCGGCCCACGCCGAAGGTGGCCGAAGCGCCCTTCCCCGGCAGCGCCCGGGTCGTCGTTGTTGTCGTTGTCGTTGTCGTCGATGCCGACCGGGGAGGAGCCGGTGGTCAGCATCAGGCCGTCGAGCGGGCTCGCGGTGCCTGCGGCTGCCGACTGCAGGACGTGCGTGTAGATCATCGTCGTGCTGACGTCGGCATGACCGAGCAGCTGCTGGACCGTGCGGATGTCGGTGCCGGCCTGCAGAAGGTGGGTGGCGAACGAATGGCGCAGGGTGTGCACGGTGGCCGGCTTGGCGATGCCCGAGGCCAGCAGCGCGGCATGCAGGTCGCGCTGCAGGCGCTTCTCGTGAAGGTGGTGGCGATGCAGCGCTTCGCTGCGTGGGTCCTTGCTGATCGTGGCCGCCGGAAAGACCCAGAACCAGGCCCAGCTCTCCGCCGCGCGCCGGTACTTGGCGGCGAGCGCGTTCGGCAAGTAGACGCCGGCCTGCGCGCGATCGTGGTCGGCCTGCCAGACGCGGTGCGCCTCGCGCAGCTGCAGGCGCAGCGGCCCGTCGAGCGCGCGCGGCAGCATGACGACGCGGTCCTTGCCGCCCTTGCCGTCGCGCACGATGATCACCTGGCGGACGAAGTCGACGTCCTTGACGCGCAGGCGAACGCCCTCGAGCAGGCGCATGCCGGTGCCGTAGAGCAGGCGGCCGAGCAGGCCGGTGACGCCCTCGCCCATGCGCGCGAGCAGCGTCTGCACCTCGACGTGCGTGAGCACGACCGGGATGCGCTTCTTCGGCACCGGCCGACCGAGCTCGCGCAACCATGGCATGTCGACGCCGAGCACCTCGCGGTAGAGAAAGAGCAGCGCGCTCAGCGCCTGGCGATGCGTTGACGCCGCGACCCGACGCTCGTTGGCGAGCATGACGAGAAAGTCCTGCACTTCCGCCGCCCCGAGCTCGCGCGGATGGCGCGAGCCCGACCACCGCACGAAGCCTCGCACCCAATAGACATAGGCTTCCTCGGTGCGTAAGCTGTAATGCATGTACCGCAGGCGCTCGCGCAAGGCATCGAGAAGCCGAAGCTGCCGACCCTCCACCGCCCGCCCCGACCGTCCACTTTCTCCCTCGTCGTCCCCGCCACCCTCGTCCACTTTCACACCCCATCTCAATACTGTACGTTTATACAGTACTCGCATCGGTGCCCCTCGTCAATCCACATCCATCGAACCCGCACCCCCGTCCACTTTCGCCCCTCGAGTCGCATAGCTAAAGTGGACAACAGGGTGTCGTCGATATCACGTTAGGCCCCTTGTCGTATGCCAGCATGAATACCGCCGTCCTCAAGCGCCTTAGCGTCTCTCGCCGGTCGAGACCTGTGGCGCACGCTGCTCCAGCGGCCCGGCGGGCTGGCCCCGGCATGCCCGCGCACGATGCAACTGGTCGTTCTCATGCCGCCATCCTGCGCTCGGCGCTGGTAGCCGGATCGGTTGCCGCCTTTGCTGTCGCCTTGCTCGCGACCAACAGCACTGTTCAGGCCGCTGAGCCTGAGCTGGCGTTGCTCCTGCGGGGCATGGCGGTCATCAAAGGTCTCCTTGCAGGCGTGGCGGCCGCCGCGGTCTGGTGGCGCCTTGGTCAACCGGTGTCCAGCCGTGCTGCAGCTGTCTACATCACCTGCGTCTGGGCTCTCTTCGTCTGTACGGCGCTCATCTGGCAACTCACGTTCATTGCAGCTGCGGCAGTTGTGTTCCACGTCGCGGGGCTCACGGGGCTACTCCTAGCCTTGCGCGAAGGCCGTCAAATGCCTCGCTTCGGGCGGCAGGCGCCTAACCCTTCCATCGAGCGGACGTTCCAAAGGCCGCTTCGCGCCCTT
>JBDTNU010000026.1:0-20437 GCA_039933535.1 Caldimonas sp.
AGATCCTCGCGTTCGCCGGGGCGGTCGCGGCGGTGAATTCCAACAATTTCTCCGCGTATCTCGCCCTGGGGAAACCGCATCTTTCCACGCTCATCCTCGTTACGCGCGTCGCGGTCTTCCTTGCGGTGGCTTTTGCCTTCGCGCCGAACCATGGCGTCGTCGCGGTGGCCTACGCTGAACTCGCGGCGGCGGTTGGCAGCTTGCTCGTGAGCCTGCCGGTCTTGTTCTCGTCGATTCGATTACGAATCCAGGACTACCTTGCAAGCCTGTGGCGACCCCTGGTGGCAAGCGCGATCGGCGCCTCGGCGGTGCACGAGGTGGTGCAGGCGATCGGGCGTCCGAACGGCGTCTCGATCGCCCTGACGGAGTTGCTTGTGGGCTGCCTAGTGGGTGCGGTGACCTATCCCGTCACCCTGTGGCTTCTATGGCGTCTGGCGGGTCGGCCCGAAGCCATCGAGACGATGATCGGTCGGCGCGTCAGAGATTGGCTGGCTGGGTACTTCCGGCGCGGCGCGTGAGACCCTCCGGGTTCTCCGAACCGGTTGCCGCAATGCCCGCGCGCTTTCTCAACAGCTGATGAATCCAGCTCGGGTGACTGGCCTTGAATGGCTTGGTCACCGCGAGCGCCCAGTGCGCAAGCTTCGTCAACCCCTTGTGATGGATGCGCCGTGGTGGCGCCTGGACAAGCCTTGCGCCGCATGCCACGCAGGGCTCCTCTTGTCCATAAGTGCCATACGGGTTGCCGGCCGCATCCATGAGACCCGACGAGACGAAATTCGTCGCGTTGTCGTCGACGCCGACGAGGCTCGTCCTCGTGATGGCGACGTCCGCGAACAGCTCGCGCAGGCGCAGCTCGTCGAAGACATTGACGTGACCCCAAGGCGGATTGCGTGCGCCGCAGGCGAGGCACGTCGTCCGTCCGACACGGGTGTCCTGCTTGTAGGGCACGCCGATCAACAGATGGCCCGCGGTCACGCGCACGAGCTCGCGGCAGGCCGTCTCGAGCTGTGCTGGTGCAATGTGCTCCAGCACTTCAGTGCAAACCACCAGATCGAACGAGCCGTCGGCAAACGGCAGTTTCGTGACGTCGCCCGCCACGCAGTCGACGCGGGGGTGCGTGATCTCGGGGACAGCGAGATCGAGCGCCGTCACATGGTCGAAGCGGTCGACGAGCAGGCGCGTGAAGTGGCCATCGCGGGCGCCGATTTCTAGCACCGATCCCCGGGTCTGCGACGACAGGGCGAGCAGGTCGGCGGTTCGTTGGCGCTCGGGTTCCCGCGCCCAATACGTAGTGAGATCCTGGCGTGGCTCGGCAACGCGATCCATCTCCTGCATCAGGCTGTCGGCGCAAAACTTGGCTGCCCAACTGAGATATTCGTAGGGTGCGTAGTCGCCATCGATCGGGAAAGAGCCCTTGATTCCGCCCCGCGTTTTCGGTGGCCCGTCGAGACGTACGGTGCGACGCAGGAAGCGATTGGCGACCCTTGCCGCGTCGCGATAACGCGTCTCGCCGGTGAAATCGAACATCAGGAACCAGCAGTGGGCCACCTGCGCCGAGCCCGTGAGGCACACCGAGTCCACGGCCGGCAACCAGCCGGGCAGGAAGCGGCCGGGCAACCAGCCGTCGTTGTGCATCGCCGCCATCAGGCCGTCCGCAGTCCGCCGGGCTGCGATCAGGAAGGGTGGATCCGTGCTGAACCGGTACGCCTCCAGCACCCCGCGCAACGCGTAGGCGATCGTGTGCGTGAGCGGCCGCGCCGGATCGTCGAGACAGCACTTGGGAAACCAGCCATCAGGGCCCTGCGAACTGAGCGCCCAGCGGACGTTTGCCAGTGCCGCATCACCGTAGCCACGGCTGTCGTCGATGCGGGAGGCTTCGAACAGACCCCAGGCGACGTGCGTCTCGTATTCCTTTTCGCCTGGCCCGGCAAAGGGGGTCGGGAACCGGCGCCAGCAGCCGTCCGCATCCTGCGTCTCGACCAGCCAGTCGGCGGCGCGGCGCATCGCCGATTCGTAGCCGCCGAACTCTTTTTCGGCGGCCGCCAGGCCGAGCAGGACCTGGCCAGTATTGAAGGTCACCGGAACGACCGGGTTGGAGTCGATCTTCCCGCCCTGAATGCCGCCTCCCGGCAACTGGATGCGCACCAGCCAGTCCGCCATGCGACGCGCGCGCTCGCGCATTTCGTCGTTTTTTGTTCGGCGCGCGTACTGGATGAAGGTCGGAATGATGTAGCCCGTCGTCTCCGGGTAAGACGTGGCCCATCCCTTGACCAGGCTGTAGTCACGCGCGACCCCTCCGTCGGCACTCGCGGAATGGTCCTGCGCGTCGCAGAGCCAGGCCATCACTGCGTGGAGAACGGCCTCCGAGCCCGAGTCGAACGCCGGAACGCCGGCGCGGTCGAGTCGCCGCGCAAGGTGCGCGGCTGCCGGCAGCTGGGCGAAATCGCGAAGCGCGCGTGCTCGCGCCCTCAAGGCACCAAACATCTCTTATGCGCGTGCAGAAGCCGAAGACTCCGCAGAGACTCCGACGGGTTCGATCGTCTCGGGCGGCGCGTGCAGGTAACGGGCGGCGCGGCGCTTCGCTGCGATGTCGGCGTAGATCCGACTCGCCTCGTGCTCGCCGGTGCCGAGCCCGCTCGCGAGCTCGGCGGGGCTCACCGCATGGTCCATCGACCACAGCGCGAGATCCATCTGCGGGTAGGGCAGCGCGAAGTAGAACTCGTCCTGTCCCTGCGGCAAGGTGTACGTGTCGGTGGTCGGTTGCGCCATGCAGATATCGGCGGGCAATCCCAGCGCCCGCGCCATCGCGTAGACCTGCGTCTTGTAGAGATGAGCGATCGGTTTGAGGTCGGCCAAGCCGTCACCTCCCTTGACGAAAAAGCCCTGATCGTATTCGAGCCGATTCGGTGTGCCGACCACGGCATAGTTGAGCCGGTCGGCGTGAAAGTAGTCCATCGTCTTGCGGATCCGCTGCTTGAAGTTCGTCGCCGCGACGATCTCGAGGTACTCGCGCAGCGGCAGCCGCGCCTCCTCCGTCTTCCCCGCGGGCGACTGCACCACCAGCTTGAAGAAATTGATGCCGCCCTGGGTGCCGCCGGCGATCGCGATCTTGTTGCGCCAGCCATCGCCATAGGAGCTGAACACGCGACGGATCGCCGCGTCGCGCCGTTCGTAGCAGCCGAGCGCCTCTAGCGCGGCCGTGATGTCGAAGGTCTCGTGGGCGATGCCGAGATGGGCGGCCAGCGCCATCGCGCGCTCGGTCCCGGAGCTACTCGACTCGCGCTCCGGCATGAGCAGGCCGAAGACCCGCTTCGGTCCGACCGCGCGCACGGCGAGGGCCGCGCAGACCGAGCTGTCGATTCCGCCGGAAATGGCGACGACCAGGCCGCGCCGCCGCAGACGGTTGACAAGCGTGTCGACGATCCAGCGCGAGATCCTCTCCGCTTCGGCTGTGCAGTCGATCTGCAAGGCGGCCGCGGTGGTTGCCGCTGCCACGGTCATCGTGCGGATGCCGGTTGCATCAAGCGACACCTTTTCGCGCCAGGAACTGGATCACGCTGTTCAAGCTGTCGAGGTTCTCGGGAATCATTTCATCCTCCTCGACCTTGATGGCGTAGGTCTCTTCGATGAACGTGACGAGCTCGAGAAATCCCGTCGAATCGAGCACGTGGTGCTCGAGAAACGAGTCGTCGTCGGCAAGCGGTGCTGCCCGCGCGCCCATGATGAAGTTGTCTTCGATGTAGCTGCGAAGCCCTTCCTTGATCTTGTTCATTGCTTCCGTGATTATTGTTCTGCGGCCTGGACGGCGGCCGTTCAACGCAGGCTGGCGTGGCGAATCTTCCCGGATTCGGTGCGCGGCAGCTCTTCGACGATGTCCACGTACTTGGGTGCCTTGTAATTCTCAAGGCGCGCCAGGCAATGCCTGATGACGTCGCGCGCGACCAGTTCCGAGCCCGGTCGGAGCGTGACATATGCCTTCACGGCCTGCCCCAGGGTCTCGTCCTCGACGCCGATGACCGCGCAAGCGGTGATCCCGTCCAACTGCTCGATCGTATTTTCCACCTCGCGCGGCGCGACCGTTTCGCCACGTGTCTTGATGATGTCATCCTTGCGGGACACGAAGAAAAGATAGCCATCGGCATCGCTGCGAAAGATGTCGCCGGTGTGCAGCACGCGTTCGCCTTGGTTTGAACCTGGCTCGAGCCGCTCGCGGGTCTCGGCAGGCCGCTCCCAATAGCCCGGCATCACATGCGGGCCGCTCACCACCAGCTCGCCGGTGGATCCCGCAGGAAGGCGTTGCCCAGCGTTGTCGACGAGCCAGTGCACCTGATTCGGAACGCCCCGCCCGACGCTGCCGGGGCGCAGATCGATCTCTTCCGGCGGTAGGTAACTGGCTCGTACGCATTCGGTCAGGCCATACATCATCACCAGGTCCGCCTGCGGAAATGCCGCTCTCAGTCTTTCAATCTGCGTGGTCGGCAGGGCGGCCGCGGCGTTGGTGAGCAGGCGCACCGCGCCGAAGTCGAAGCGCGAGAGATTCTGCAAGCCGAGCAGCGACGCGAACTGCATCGGCACGCCCGGAAACACGGTCACCCGCTCGCGAACCAGCATCTCGGCCAGCTTGAGCGGAAATGCCGCCGAGCGCTCCAGGACCACGGTCGCGCCGAGCATGAGGCCCATCATCAGGTTGCCGAGCCCGTAGATGAAGGCGGCGGGAAGCGACAGGCCGACGACGTCGTCTTCGCGCAGATCGAGCCACGTCGTGATCGACGTCCAGGCGCTGACCGCGTTCCCGTTCGTGAGCATGACGCCCTTCGGCACGCCAGACGTGCCGGAGGTGTAGATCAGGAACGCGAGGTCGTGCAACTCGCGGATCCGATCAGGGAGGCGGGCGGAGTCCGAGCGTGAGGGCCAAGCTCGGACGCGAGCGTCGGTATCGGCCGAAGGCAGGTTGCCGGCGACCCGCACCGAGCGCAAGGAGGCCGCCTCCGCGAGTGCCGGCCGCCACGTGAAGGCCAGCTGCGCGTGCGTCAGCAGTGTGGTGGCGCGCGTGTCGCGGGCAATGAACACGAGCCGTTCCGCCTTCGCGAGCGGACCGATCGGTACGAACACGGCGCCCGCGGCCAGCGTTGCCAGGGCGGCGACCGCGAATTCCACGCTGTTCTCGAGCAAGGCGAGCACGCGGTCGCCCGGGGCGACGCCGTCGTCGAGCAGCGCCTGGGCGAGGGCGCACACACGTTGCAGCAACTCGTCGTAGCGGACCCGCTCCATGCCGCTGACGATGGCCGTCTTGCCCGCAAGGCGCAGGGCGGTCGCCTCGAACGTTCGATGCAGGAGCGGCGCGCTCATGACCAGGCGACCGGGCCCGCGCTCGGTCGAATCATCTGCTCGTGCAGCAGCATCGTCGACACGACGCCGACGAAGGCGATGTTGTCGCCGAAGCCGATGGCGCGTCCGGCACGGCATTTCTCGACCAGCTTCGCGACAGCCTTCGGGTCGAACAGG
Organism: Caldimonas sp.; assembly: GCA_039933535.1. Taxonomy (GTDB): domain Bacteria; phylum Pseudomonadota; class Gammaproteobacteria; order Burkholderiales; family Burkholderiaceae_C; genus Schlegelella_A. The sequence continues at coordinate 5,506 of JBDTNU010000026.1, forward strand.
CCGGCGCGCTCCAGGGCCGCCTTGTCGAGCAACTCGGCCACGTACGGCAGCGGCTTCTCGTCCTTGAAGAACGACGCGCTGTCGGGTGATCGATAGGGCTGCTTGGTGCGCTCGACGATGGAAGGTGGCAGCTCGCGTCGCATCGCCTTCTTCAGCAGCACCTTCTCCCTCAGGCCGCGGATCTTCAAACGCGGCGGCAGCCGGCAGGCGAACTCGATGACGCGATGATCGAGGAAGGGATGGCGCGCCTCGACCGACGCGGCCATGGCCATGCGGTCGCCCTGCGCCGAGAGCAGGTAGCCCGACATCAGCGTGTGCGCCTCGACGTACTGGTCGCGCTCGAGCGGTTGCCAGCGCCCGAAGTCATCCGGAAGCGTCGCCGCGAGCGCCTCGTACGGGTTCCAGGCCTGCATCCGCTGCCGCCATTCTTCGGTGAAGAAGGGCAGGATCCGGCGCGTCGTGCCCAGCCGGGTCATGTGGGCGAACCACGGCCGGCTGACGTCTTGCAGCCCCTGCGCGAAGAAGGACTGCGCCCATGACTTGCTCGCCGTCGGCGAGGCCGCGAGATACGGATACAGGCGGGTCAGCAGGCTGCCGCGCCAACGCGACTGCGGCGCCTTGGCGACGAAGCGGCGAACCTTCGCTTCCTTGAAGATGTCGTAGCCGCCGAAGACTTCGTCGGCGCCTTCGCCCGTCAGCACGACCTTGTATCCGGCGCTGCGCACACTGTCGGCGAGCAGCATCATCGGCGCCGGCGCGGTGCGGACGAGCGGCGCTTCCGCATGCCAGACCGCGCGCGCGAAGGCGGCGCCGATCCCGTCCTTGGTTGCCTCGATCGACGAGTGCGACGTGCCGAGATGACGAACCAGCTCTTGCTGGTGCACGCGCTCGTCGAATTCGGCATCCTCGAAGGTGAGCGAGAACGTCCGGAGGTGCCGACCCATGCGTTGCGCGGTGAGCGCACTGACGATCGACGAATCGAGGCCGCCGGAAAGATACGCGCCGACCGGAACGTCGGCTCGCAACTGCAGCCGCACGGCGTCGCTCAGAAGGTCATGCAGCTCATCGGCGCAGCGATCTTCCGAAAGGCCGCCGGAGTCCGCGCTGCCCGGGAAGTGCCAATCCCAGTACCTTCGGACCTTTGACGATTCGCCTTCCACGGTGAGCATGTGCCCGGGCATCAGTTCGGACACGCCCTCGAAGACGCTGGACGGCGGCACTGTCGCCCAGTAGCTGAAGGTCGACGCCAGCGCCGCGGCGTCGAAACGTCGCGGCACCTCGGGCAAGGTGAACAGTGCCTTGACCTCGGAGGCGAATGCCAGGCGCCCTTTGTTCCACGTGAAGAACAGCGGCCGGATGCCGACGCGGTCACGCGCCAGCACGAGCCGCCGCCGCCGCCCGTCCCACAGTGCGATCGCGAACTGGCCGTTCAGGTGGTCGACGAAATCGTCGCCGTGCTCTTCATACAGGTGGACGAGCACCTCGGTGTCGCTATGGGTTCGAAACGCATGTCCCTTGCGCAGCAACTCCTCGCGCAGCTCGACGTAGTTGAAGATCTCGCCGTTGAAGACGACCCAGACGCTGCTGTCCTCGTTGCAGAGCGGCTGCGCGCCGCTCTCGAGGTCGATGATGCTCAGGCGGGTGTGGGCCAGCCCGATCGGTCCATCGACGTGCGTGCCTCTGCCGTCGGGTCCGCGATGATGAAGCGCCGCCATCATCGCCTCGAGCTCCACCGGGCGCGGCGCCTGGCCGCGAGGCAGGCTGTACAGGCCGGCGATGCCGCACATCTCAGGCCGCAACCTCCCGCCGACCGCGGGTGCCGGCGTAGTCCGCGTGCAGCAGCGGCGCGTCCGGTTCGAGGCGGACCACGGCAGCACCCCACGAGAGTCCGACGCCGTAGCCGAGGAGCATGAGCGTGAGGTCCCGCTCCCGCTGCGCCGGCAGCAACTGCGTCATCGTCACGGCCACCGACGGTCCGCCGCAATTGCCCATGTTCTCGATCGTCATCGGCACGCGTGCTTCCGGCAGACCGGCCTTCTTCATCAGGTGCCTCATGATGAAACGGTTCGATTGGTGGAACAGAAACGCGTCGACGGCATCGACCGTGAGGCCCGACAGCGCGAGCGCCTCCTGGATCAGCGGAGGCACTCGCTTGATCGTGAAGTTGAAGATGCCCGCGCCGTCCATGCGCAGGCTCAGGTCGCGCGGATCGCTCGGCTCGCGGTCGCGAAACGCGCCGCCGCGAATGATGAGCCCGGCGTGACCGGTACCGTCGGTGTGCAGGCAGAAGTGGCCCGTTCCGTGCGGGCTGGTCTCGAGCGCGGTGGCCGAGCCGGCATCGCCGAACAGGAGCTTGGTTGCCTGGTCGGTCGGGCCGACGAAGCGACTCGGCGTCTCGCCGTGCAGCATCAGGATGCGCTGCTGGCCACCGGCGCGCAGCATGGCGGCGGCGAGGTAGAGGCCATACGGATAGCCCGAACAGCCGAGCCCCATGTCGAAGGCGGCACAGCCATCGTCGAGACCCAGCCACTGATGAAGCATGCAGCTCGTCGACGGCAGGAAATAGTCCGGCGACTGGGTCACGAAGATCAGGCCCGTGATCGAGTCGCGCGGCCATTCAAGGCGATTCAGCAGATCGTCCGCGGCCTCGAAGCACAGGTCGGCCGAGGTCACGCCGGCATCGACGACGCGGCGATGGCGAACGCCCGCCATCGCGACGACCTTGCGCACTTCTTCGGGATCGAAGCCGAGGGCGGGATCGAGATTGCTGACGCTCGTCGGCGGCACGCACGTGGCAACCCCCGCAATTCGAAAGCCTTCTATGCTGCTGCGACTCATGGTCCGCGCCTCTTCGCGTGTTCCTGCCCGCGGTGGGGCGTGGGCCCGTCAGTCGACGATCCGGGCTCCGCCGTCAACCACCAGGGTGTGGCCGATGATGCCACTCGATGCGCGGCTGCAAAGAAAGTGCGCCGCCTGGGCTATCTCTTCCAAGCTGACGGTGCGCCGCAGTGGCGTGCGGCGTACCGTCTCCGCCAGCCGCTCGTCCTTGCCCGGAAACGACGCCCATGCATCGGTCTCGACGCTGCCGGGCGAAAGAATGTTGACGCGCACGCCCCGGGGCGCGAGCTCGGCGGCCAGATGACGGGCGAGCGCTTCCAGCGCGCCTTTCGACGCGCCCACCGCGGAATAAGCGGGCACGGCGCGCGCGGCGCCCGCGGAGGAGACCGCGACGATCGCGGAGCCCTCACCAAACAGCGGCAGCATCTGGCCGACGAGCTCGAAGAACGCGCGCACGTTCAAGGCCATCGTCCAGTCCCAGTGCCTTGGCGTGAGCTCGGCAAAGGGACGGTGCACGCCGGTCCCGGCGCAATGAACGAAGGACACGAGCTTTCCATTCGACGCGCGCATCCTGTCCATGACTGCCGTGACGCCTTTGGCCAGCGTCAGATCGGCGCGCAGCACCTCGAGCGAGAGGCGTTCTTCGTTAGCCACGTCGCGCAGCGCTTCGGCAGCCGCGTCGTTGCGCGCGTAGTTCGCCACGACCGAAGCGCCCGCGCGCGCCAGTTGAAGGGAAATCGCCCGGCCGATACCGCGCGTTCCGCCGCTGACGAGTACCTCGCTGCCCGCGAGGCCGAAGACATCGCTCATCGTGCGGACCTCGCCATGAAGTCGTCGAGGACCTGGTCCTTGAATCCCACGGCGAAGCTTTCCACCGGCAGAAACGAGAAGAACAGCTTCGCCTGCGCGACTGCGCGACCGCCGACGCTGGCCTCGCAGTCGGCGGTCGCGAATCGCTCTTCGTTGGACACGATCGTGGCACGCAGCTCCAGCAGGTCACCGGGCTTGACCCAGTGCCGGAAGCTCGCCGAAAGAATGCGCACCAGCATGGCCTTGCCGCGGGGGCGACGCTGCGCGTCCAGGCACTTCGCCGCCGCCTGTCCCATGCTCTCGGTCAGGAGAACGCCAGGCACGACCGGAAAGCCCGGGAAGTGATCTTCGAGATAGTCGTCGTCCGCGGGAAACGTGCGCGTGGCGACGATGCTCTGGCCCGGGGTCAGCGACGCGATGCGGTCGACGAGCAGGAATCGCATGGTCGTGCCGGCATTCGATCAGGCCGAGAGCGCCTCATGGCGGCGCAGCAGCTCGAAGATGTCCTTGACGCTTTGCAGGCTCTCGATGTCCTGCTCGGACAGGTGGATGTCGAAGCGCTCGTCGAGTGCGGCGATCAAGGAGAGCGTGCCGAGCGAATCCCAGCCCGCGATGTCGTCACGCAAAGTGGTCGGGTCGATCCGTCCGGGGGATTCTTCGAAGATTTCGGAGATCCAGGTCAGCGCCTCTTGGGTATTCATCGATCTAACTTCATCCATGGGTGTAGGGCACGGCCGAATTTTCTACTGCGCTGTATAGCCCCCGTCCACCGGCAAGTCCACGCCGGTGATCCAGCCGGAACCAGGAGCCAGCAAAAAGACCGCGGCGCGCGCCACGTCCTCGGGCTGGCCGACGCCGAGCGGATACGCGTCCTTGAGCTTCTCCGCCTGTTGCGGCGACAGTTTTCCAAGCGCCGCGTCGGTCATCTTCGTCAGGACCAGACCCGGCGAGATGGTGTTGACACGGATCCGTCGGCGCGCCAGTTCGATCGCCATCGCCCGTGCGGCGGCAGCAAGCGCACCCTTGGTCGCGCAGTAGCCGATCTGTCCCGGCATGCCGACCCACCCGTACACCGACGAGATGAACAGGACGCTGCCGCCCTCCGCCGATATCGTGTCGCGGCGACACACGGCTCGCGCGAGCTCGAGGCCGGCCAGGACGTTGACGTCCATCTGCGACTGCACGACCTGCACCGTGTTGTTCGGCAACGGGCGAGTCTCGACGACCCCGGCAGCGTGGCACAGTCCGTAGAGCGGTCCGATGTCTTTTCTCGTCTCGGCGATCGCCGCGGCGATGAGATCGTGGCGCGCCAGGTCGAGCACCAGCTCGCGATGCTCCGCGCCGCCGAGCGCGGCGGCCGTTTCTGCGAGCTGTCCGGCATTGCGTCCTACCAGGACGGTCTTTGCGCCATGGCGCGCCAGCTCGACCGCTACGGCGCGACCGATCCCGGACGACGCGCCGGTGACCACCACCCAGCGGCCTTCGAAGTCGAGGAAGCCCCGATCGCCGAGGCTCGGAGCCATGGCGGGGATTGAAGACAATTGGGATTCCGACATGGTTCAGGCTCGGCGTAGGCCGCGAGAATATCTCACCGCAAGGCGTCGAAAACGCGCTTTCGCGAGCACTACGTCGTGCGGACGAGACCGCCCACGACGGGCGGCCCTTCAGCGATCGAGCTGCGATCCGTCTGCGACGTTCTGCGCTGACGGCGCAGGCTCTCCGGCGACGTAGAAGAACTCTCCCCGGCTGGCCATGTCGGTCACGCAAGCGATGGTGTCCCGAACCCGCACCGACTCGATCCTGCTGTCGCCGAGACGAGCCGTGCGGATCAAGCCTCGCTTGCGCAGCGCCGCCTCGAACACGTCGAAGCGACGACGACGAATGGCGTCGGGCGAAAAGACATGAGTCGTGACGATTCGGTGCTGGCCCGTGCGATCGACGACCGGCACCTCGAACGCTTCCTGGGTGTACAGGTGAAACGGCAGCTGCGGACTGACCAGATGCTCAAGGTAGTGGAAGAACGTGTACATCGCGAACGGGACATTGAAGAAGACGACCACGCCGTCGACGCTGGCGAGCCTGTCGAACGGACTGTCCGGGCCGCACGGATATCTGCAATCGGGGTGCGCGTCGACGAACCACTCGGCCTTGTTGCCGCGAACGAGCACCGGATGGGTCGGATGCAGGCTGCGCACGACGTCGGGCCGGCGCCTGAACATTTCCGAGACCATCCCCATCATCGAAGGCGTCTTGCGGACGTCGAAGACCTTGGCCTTGCTCACATAGGCATGGGAAGAGGTCCGATACGGCAGCGACACCATGAGGAGATGGCCTTCCGGCCCGACCGCGTCGATGAACACGTTCGTCAGTTGCTCGATCGAGCCGCGAAACCCGTGGGAGCTGTTGAATGCGCTGTGCAGCATCAAGGCGTCGCACGGCTTAACGCCGACCTTGCGAAGAGTGGCGAGCAATTCCGTCTCGCCATAAGAGAGAAACACGCGCACCAAGAGCGCGCGGATTCTCTGGACTCTTGCCTTGAGCTGGCGCCTGTAGGAGCGGAGGGCGCGTAGCGAGCTGGCCCAAAAGGCGAAGCCCAAGCCGACGCCGATCGAGGCATATCCCAGCATGCTCGCATTCATGAGCTCGGAATCATGCCGCAGTGCAGGCGCGGGGTCCAGATTCCAGTGCTGGCCGGAGCCGTCTGTCTGCCGGTTTCCCCCGCCAGAGCGAGTCAGGATCCTCGACAAAACGTTAACAATATCTGTTGGTCGAGCCGCCGTGCCGTGACGAATCGACCTACGGCGCGCCCCATGGGGTAAAACCCCTTCGCCAACTCGGCTTCCACAAGACCAATCGGCTGCCCCATGGCGGCCGGGTCTTTCCCGACTCGAAAGAAGAATGAAAGTCGTCCTCTTCTGCGGTGGTCTCGGCACTCGCTTGCGTGAGCATTCGGACACCATTCCAAAGCCGCTGGTGAACATCGGCATCCGGCCGATCATCTGGCACCTGATGCGCTTTTATGCGCACTACGGGCACAAGGACTTCGTGCTCTGTCTCGGCTACCGAGGCGATCTGGTGCGCGAATACTTCCTCAACTACAACGAGTGCCTCTCGAACGACTTCACGCTCTCGGCGGGCGGAAAGCACGTCGATCTGCATACCACCGACATCAGCGACTGGCGCATCACTTTCGTCGACACCGGGCTGCACTCCAACATCGGCGAGCGGTTGCTCAGCGTGCGCAAGCACGTCGAGGGCGAGCCGGCCTTCCTCGCCAACTACGCGGACGGCCTGTCCGATGTCCCGATCGACCGAATGATTGCCGACTTCCACGCCAAGAAAGCGGTGGCCAGCTTCGCGGCAGTCAACAACCTGCACAGCTTTCACACCGTCGATGCCACCCCGGACGGCTATGCGACGCGCGTCGACGGCATTTCGAACAAGGAGCTTCTGATCAACGGCGGGTATTTCGTGCTTCGCCAGGACATCTTCGACTACATAGAGGCCGGCGACGAGCTCGTCGAGCGTCCCTTCCAGCGGCTGATCGACAAGCGCCTGCTCGCCGTCTATCGGCATTCGGGCTTCTGGCGGGCGATGGACACCTTCAAGGACAAGATCACGCTCGACCGGATGGAAGCGCGTGGCAACTGCCCCTGGATGGTCTGGAAGAACTGAGGCCGCCGCTTGTTTCCGCTCCATGTCGCGCCGCGCGCCAGACAGCGCCTGAACGTCCTGTGCATCGGCGCCCATTGCGACGACATAGAGATCGGCTGCGGCGGCACTCTTCTGGCCCTCCAGCAGAGCTACCCCCGACTGCGCGTGCATTGGCTGGTGCTGACCTCCGACCCGCGCCGCAGCAGCGAAGCGCTGCGCTCGGCAGAAGCCTTCATCGGGCCTTCGGCGCGCGGCGAGATCCGTGTGCACGATTTGCCGGACGGACATCTGCCTGCGCATTTCGAGCAGGTGAAGTCTCATTTCGAGGATTTGCGATCCGCCGTCGATCCGGACTGGGTGCTCTCGCATCACGGAGCCGACCGGCATCAGGACCATGCACTGCTGAGCCAGGTCACCTGGCAGACCTTCCGGGACCATCCGATCTGGGAGTACGAGATCGCGAAGTACGACGGCGACCTCGCCACGCCGAATGCCTACGTGCCGCTAGCCGCGGAGCTGGCGCGGCAAAAGGTGAAATCGATCATGAAGGCGTTTCGCTCGCAGCATCAAAAGTCGTGGTTCAAGGCCGAAAATCTGCTTTCGGTGATGCGTCTGCGCGGCCTCGAATGCCGCGCCGACAGTGGCTTTGCCGAGGGATTCCATTGCCGCAAGCTCGTTTTCTCGCCCGCTGCGCCCGATGTCGGGGCGGGTAGGAAGAAGGAACGTTGATGCCCACCGACAGCACTCGAAAGGAGTGAAGGTGAACCCGGTTTTCTGGCGCGACAAGCGCGTCTTCATCACCGGCCACACCGGCTTCAAGGGAAGCTGGCTGTGTCTGTTGCTGCATTCGTTCGGCGCGCGCGTGACCGGATACGCGCTGGCGCCGCCCACCGATCCGAGCCTGTACGTCCTGGCGCGGGTTGGCGAGCTCGTCGAGTCGACGACAGGTGACATTCGCGACCTCGAAGGGCTCTCGGGGGCCATGCGTGACGCCCGTCCCGAGGTGGTTTTGCACCTGGCCGCGCAGTCGGTGGTGCTGCGCTCCTACGACGACCCGGTGGAGACGTATTCGACTAACGTGATCGGCACCGTCCACACGCTGGAGGCGGTGCGCCAACTGAAGCAGCCTTGCACGGTGGTCAACGTCACGACCGACAAGTGCTACGAGAACAAGGACTGGGTCTGGGGCTACCGCGAGACCGATGCGCTCGGTGGCCGCGATCCGTACTCGAACAGCAAGGCCTGCGCGGAGCTGGTCGGCCAGTCGTACCGCGATTCGTTCTTCCCGCTCTCGCGCGTGGCCGACCATGGTGTGGCCATCGCCAGTGCCCGTGCCGGCAACGTGATCGGGGGCGGCGACTGGACGCCCAGGCAGCTGGTCCCGGAGGCGATCACGGCCTTCCTGGCCGGCAAGTCGGTGGTCCTGCGTCACCCGAACGCGGTGCGGCCCTGGCAGCACGTGCTGGACTGCCTCGCCGGCTATCTCCGTCTTGCCGAAGCGTTGGCCGAAGATCCGGCGCGCTGCTCTGGCGGGTGGAACTTCGGCCCCGCCGATACAGAGGCGCGCAGCGTCGCCGGCGTCGTCGAAGCGTTGGCCGCGCTGTGGCAGATCGAGCGGCCCTGGCGGCAGGACGAGGGCCAGCACGCCCCCGAAGAGCAGCAGTTGCGCCTCGACGTCAGCAAGGCGGCGTCCTCCCTGGGCTGGCGCGGCCGCCTTTCGATCGACGAGGCGCTGCGCTGGGTCGCTGCCTGGTACCGCGACCACGAAAAGGGCGCAGACGCACGGGCCCTGTGCTTCGACCAGATTGCCCGCCACACCGGCTCGATGCAAACGGCGGCCCGATGGAATTCCTGAACACGGATGTCGCGGGGGCCTCGCTCGTGGAGCCGACGCCGCACCTCGACGAGCGCGGACGCTTCATGCGTGCCTGGTGCCAGCGCGAGTTCGCCGAGCATCGGATCGACTTCGTGCCGGTGCAGTCGAACCTCGCGTTCAGCAAGCTGAAGGGGACGCTGCGTGGCCTGCACTACCAGGTCGCTCCTGCCCTGGAGGCCAAGCTGGTTCGTTGCACGCGCGGCGCGGCGTTCGACCTCGTGCTCGACCTCAGGCGCGACTCGCCGACCTATCTGCGCTGGTACGGCACTCACCTGAGTGCCGACAACGGGCGGATGCTGTTCGTCCCCGAAGGCTGCGCGCACGGCGCCCAATCGCTCGAAGACGATACCGAAATCCTCTACATGGCATCGGCTTACTATGCCCCGAGCGCAGCCCGCGGCGTTCGCCACGACGATCCCGCATTCGGCATCTCCTGGCCGATCGAGGTGTCGTCGATGTCCGACCAGGATCGCCGCTGGCCGTTGTGGAACCCAACCTGATCGCGAGAATGACCATGAACCCGAATGCCCTGGGCAATGCCATGCAGAACATGTCCGTCTACAACCTGCTGCAGATGCGGGAAGCGGCACAGCGGCCGATCCGCGTCGGCGTCGTCGGTGCCGGTGCGACCGGCCGCGCGATCGCGCTGCAACTGGGAACGCCGGTGCCGGGGATTCGGCTCGCCGGCATCTCCAACCGGACGCCCGCGCATGCCGAGCGGTCGTTTCGCGAGGCGGCCATCGGCGACTGGCAGTCGGCGGACACGCCAGCCGAAGCCGACGCGCTGATCGCGCGCGGCATTCCGGTGCTGACGACCGACGCGCAAGTGCTCACGCGCAGCCGCGAGATCGACATCATCGTGGAGGTGACCGGCACGGTGGACTTCGCGGCGTCTGTGGTTCTCGATGCCATCGCCCAGGGCAAGCCCGTGGTCATGGTGAACGCGGAGCTCGACTCCCTGGTCGGTCCGCTCCTGAAGGCGAAGGCCGACGAAGCCGGCGTCGTGCTGACGCACACCGACGGTGACGAGCCCGGAGTCGCGATGACCCTGGTGCGCTACGTCCAGTCGGTGGGCCTGCGGCCGGTCGCGGCCGGCAACATCAAGGGCATGGTCGACTACTACCGCAACCCGGCCACGCAGCAGGGCTTCGCCGAACGCAACGACCAGGACGTCAAGAAGGTCACCTCGTTTGCCGACGCCACCAAGTTGTCGATGGAGACGACGGTGCTGGCCAATGCCACCGGCTTCGGCGTCGGCCGGCGCGGCATGTACGGGCCGGCCTGCGGCTACGTGCGGGAGCTGGCCAAGCTGTTGCCGGCCGAGGCCATGCTTGCCGGCGGCATCGTCGATTATTCGGTCGGTGCCGCGCCCCACACCGGTGGCTTCGTCGTCGTGCACGAGACCAATCCGTACAAGCAGACGCAGCTCGCCTACTACAAGCTGGGCGACGGCCCGTTCTACGTTTTCTACACGCCGTTCCACTTGCCGCATATCCAGTTGCCGTCGACCATCGCGCGAGCCGTTCTGCATCGAGATCCGACGGTCGCGCCGCAGGGCGGCCCCTCGTGCGAGGTCGTCACCGTGGCCAAGCGCGACCTGAAGGCGGGCGAAACGCTCGACGGCGTGGGCGGCTTCTGCGCCTACGGCCTGATCGAGAACCACGCCGAGGCGCGCAACATCAACGCCTTGCCGATCGCGATCTCGGACGACTGCGTGATGCTGCGCGATGTCGCGAAGGATCAGGTGGTCGGCTTCGACGACGTCAAGCTGCCGCCGACACGGCTCATCGATCGGCTCTGGCAGGAGCAGATGGAGCGCTGGCCGAGCGCCAAGCCGGTTTCGGGCACGACCGGCACAAGGCCGCAGCAGCAACGAAGCGTTCCCACGGCCGCATCGACGCTGGCCTGATGGCGATCGACACGCAACCTTTCGGGAATCCACCCCAGTGACAAGCATCGTTGTTCTCGGCACAGGAATGGCCGGATTCGGCGCCGCGCACAGGCTGCGCGCCGAAGGCCTTCGTCCCGTGGTGTACGAGAAGTCGTCCTTTTTCGGCGGGCACACCGCCTCGTTCCTCGACGCCAAGGGATTCATCTTCGACCTCGGCCCTCACATCTCCTTCACCAAGGATCCCCGCATCCAGGCACTGTTCGCGAAGTTCGTGGACGACGATTACGAGGCGCTGCAGGTCAAGCTCGACAACATCTGGCAGGGACGGCGCCTGACCCACCCCGTGCAACTGCACCTCAACGGCCTGCCGCACGATCTCATCGTCGAAATCATTGCCGACTTCGTCAAGGTCCATGACGCGGAGCAACGTCCGATCAACAACTACGAGGACTGGCTGGTCGCGAGCTACGGGCGCAAGTTCGCCGAGCTGTTCCCGATGCAGTACACGCGCAAGTACCACCTGACGAACGCGAGCAACATGAGCACCGACTGGCTCGGACCGCGGATGTACCGGCCGAGCCTCGAAGAGTTGCTGCGCGGCGCGCTCGCGCCGTGGAACCCGGAGGTTCACTACATCACCAACTTCCGCTATCCGAAGCGGGGTGGCTTCATCTCCTACCTTCGCGAATTGCCCGACATGGCCGACATCAGGCTCGGCCACGAGGTGGTGGCGGTGGACCCGCGGGCAAAGACGCTGCGCTTCGCGAACGGCACGACCACGGGCTACGGCGCGCTGGTTTCCTCGCTGCCCTTGCCGGAGCTGATTCCGATGGTGGCTGGTGTCCCTGCGGACGTTGTCGCCGCGGCCCGGCGGCTGGCCTGCTCGACCTGCGTGCTGGTGAACGTGGGCGTGAATCGCGCCGACCTCTCCGAGGCGCAGATCACGTACGCGTACGACGAAGACCTGAGCTTCACCCGGATCAGCTTCCCGCACATGCTCTCGGCCAACAACGCCCCGGCCGGCTGCGGCAGCATCCAGGCCGAGGTCTATTTCTCCAGCAAGTACCGGCCGCTGACGCAGACGACCGAGCAGATCATCGACCAGGTCATCGTCGATCTTCGCCGGGCCGGCGTTCTGCGCGAAAGCGACGAGATCGTCTCGCGGCATGCGAGCGTGGTTCGGTACGCCAACGTCATATTCGACCTCGAGCGATTCGACGCGGTCAAGACGGTGCACGGCTTCCTCGACGACGTGGGCATCGCGTATTGCGGCCGCTACGGCGACTGGGGCTACATGTGGACCGACGAGAGCTTCATCAGCGGAGAACGTGCGGCTGAAACGGCGCTGGCTTCGGGCAACGCACCGGGGCGAACGCGAGATGAAAAACAATCGATCCGAACATGACGGACCGATCGTCGGTCGGCGTGATCGCCCTGGTGCCGGATGCGTGGCAAGGCATCGTCATGGCGCGCCACCAGGTGCTGAGGCGACTCGCCGCACATTTCCCGCTGGTCTGGATCGAGCCACCGTCCAACTGGCGTGAGTTCCTCAAGCCGTCCAGTCCACGCTTCATGGCGCCTGACCGGTGGTCGGAGCCGGCTCCGTCGCTGGAGGTCCTGGACGCGGGCTGGCGTCGCCCGAATTTTCATCGTCTGCGTTGGCTGGCCGCGGCCGGCCTGCGCTCGCGCTTGTCGGTCGCGCGCCGTCGCCTTGTCAGTCGCGGCGCCAAGCGGATCGCGCTCTACCTCTGGCGGGACGAATTCGCGTCGGCGCTCGACCTGGTCGAGCACGACTTCAGCTGCTATCACATCGACGATGAGTACAGCTTCTCGGACCGCGAGGCGCCGAACTCGGAGCGCGAGACAGCGCTGCTTCGGCGCGTGGACCAGGTCATCGTTCATTCCCCGGCGCTGCTCGAGAAGAAGGGAAAATTGAACCCGCGCACGGCTTTGATCCCCAATGGCGTGGACTTCGCGGGGTTCTCCCAACCCCGTCCCGAACCCGCGGACATCGCGGCGATTCCGCATCCGCGGATCGGGTATGCAGGCGTGATCAAGAAGCAGCTGGACCTCAGGTTGATGGTCCGGCTCGCGCGCGCACGCCCGAACTACTCGTTCGTGCTCGTGGGACCCGTCATGAACGTGAGCGGCAAGGAACTGGAGATTGCAGAGCTGCGGCAACTGCCCAATGTGTACTGGCTTGGCGAGAAACCCGCAAGTCAGTTGCCCAGCTATGTTCAGCACTTCGACGTCTGCGTCCAGTGCTACGAAGTCAACGACTACACCCGATACATCTACCCGCTGAAGCTCAACGAGTACCTGGCCACGGGCCGGCCGACGATTTCATCGCCGATCGATGCCGTCAAGGCTCTCAACGCCGTCGTGACGATCGCACACAGCGACGCCGAATGGCTTGCCGCGATCGATCAGGCCCTCACCGCCGACGCGGGCACCGGCGCCGCCGCCGAGGCACGGCGGGCGGCAGCGCGCGCGAACGATTGGGACGACCTGGTTGATCGGATTGCCAACCTCTTCCCGCAAAGATCTGCAGGCTTTCAAGAGGCACCGGCGCCGAGCGGTCTGTCGGCGTGAGAAAGACGGAGACCGCTGAATGAGTGAGAGCAGAGTCGTCATCGGGCTTCCGGTCTACAACGGCCAGAAGTATCTCGGCGCCGCGATCGAAAGTCATCTGTCGCAATCGTTCGGCAATTTCAACCTGGTGATTTCGGACAACGGCTCGACGGACGCCACCGCCGAAATCTGTGCCGGCTACGCGAGCAAGGACAAGCGGGTCAAGTACCTGCGATCCGCCGAGAACCGGGGGATTCTCTGGAATCACCGACGTGTGTTCGAGGCGATCGAGAGCCCGAAGCAGTACTTTCGCTGGGCAGGGGCCGACGACATCATGGGCCCCGGGCTGCTGGAGGCGATGGTTGCGGTTCTGGAGGCTCGGCCCGAAGTGCAGGCGGTCATGCCCGACACGAAGAACATCGACGGTCAGGGCGAAGTCATCGGTTCGATGGGCAGGGTGCTCGACCTGCAATCTGCCGACGTCGTCGAGCGCGCGCGCGACATCCTGGTGGCCAACTATCAGCACGTGGTCGCGTACGGCTTGCTGCGCGCGTCGACGCTGCAGAGGATGCGAACGCGGCCGGACTACATCGGATGGGATCCGATCTTCATCTGGGAACTGGCCTTGCGGGGCCTGATCGTGCAGACGGAAGGACCCGTTCTGTTCAGGCGCTTTCACCCCGGCTCGATATCCCGTGTGAAGACGGTCAAGGAGATGAGGAAGTGGGTGGAGCCGAATTCCAAGGCGGGCATGAACTTCCCGCATTGGACCTGGGCCTACGAGCGCGCGCGAGCCTTGATCGCCTCGCCCATGTTGGCGCGCGACCGGCTGCGAATCGGCATGTTCCTCGCGCGCGTCACGATTTGGCAAAGAGTCTCGTTGCTGCGTGATGTCACGCAGGCCGCGCGGCGCACCCTCCGCCTGTCCGACGAATACACGTTCTAGGGACTTCGGGGTCCCTCTATCGTGAGCCTGCAGGCCAACTTCGCGCTCAAGAGCTACGTGAAGTCCACGGTCGGCTGCATGGTGCTCGTTGCCGCAGCACTGCTGCTCGCTGTTCTCGGCCCGCTCTGGCTTCCGAAGGTTCCCGGTGCTGTCGTGGCCGCGTCGGGCCTGCTCGCTGCACTCGGCGCCGCCACCCTGGCCTGTGCCTGCGCGGTCGTGCTCGTCCGGCACAAGCGTGCGGTGCGCGGCGAGTCGGACCTGTTTCTCGAGCTGAACCAGTCTCGCGATCCAGCGGCGATCATGACGAGGACAGCCCCGCGCACGACCCGCCTGCGTCGCTGGCTGG
>JBDTNU010000027.1:0-20431 GCA_039933535.1 Caldimonas sp.
TCGAAGGGAAGGTCGCGCTCGTCACCGGCGGGAGCAGCGGCATCGGCCTCGCGACCGCCAAGCGGTTCGCGGCGGCCGGGGCGTACGTGTACCTGACGGGCCGTCACGCGGCGATTCGAAGCTTTGCCCGCGACTGGACACTCGACCTCAAGGGGAGAGGTATCCGAGTCAACGCCGTCAGCCCAGGGGTCGTGCCGACGCCTGGATACGATCCGACGAAGTCGCCAAGGCCGTCCTGTTTCTGGCTTCGGACGACAGCAGTTTCGTCAATGGCATTGAACTGTTCGTCGATGGCGGCATGGCTCAGATCTGATGCAAGAACGCGGGACCTGGAAGGCGAGGTCCCGCTTGCCGGCAGAACCTAGCTAGAGAGTCGCCTCGACCCTTCGAGGAAAGGGATACGCCACCAGCGCGGACGGGCCTGTACTGCGACGTAGGCCAAGGCAGCGGGAATCTGAAGCTCGACCTCCGTACCTGCACCGGGGCGACTCCAGACATCGACCGTCGCTCCGACCTCCTTGGCTCGTTCCTGCATTCCCTTCAGCCCCCAGTGCCCCGGGGGAGAACCTGCCCCGACTGCATTCGTGTCGATGCCGACGCCGTCGTCCATGACCCGAACTCGCAGAGTGTCCTGACCGAAGATCACCTGGACTTCGATCGAACGTGCATTCGCGTGCTGAAACGCATTGAGCAGCGCTTCGCGGCCGATGCGATAGGCCTCTTCGCTGACGCTTCTTTCGATCTCGCGCGGCGCGCCCTCGACAAAGACTCGAAACGCAGTCGTACGACCGTGTGAGAGTTCCTGGCCGGCTGCCGCCAGTGCCTGCTCAAGATCGGGCGTCGACCCGGAGGCCACGCGCAGGTCGAGAACGCGATCGCGTCCTTCTTCCAGCACCCTGTCGGCACGCGCCAGTGCTTTTTCCAACGTGTGCCGGCTGGGATCGTCGGAAGCGATGCCGTTCGCAAACGCCTGGAAGTGCAACACCAGGCCTTGGGTGCTCTGCAGCAAGGTGTCGTGCAGCTCGCGGGCGATGCGTTCGCGCTCGCCATGTCGCGCTTCGAGACGCTCCCGCAAGCGCGCCGAAAGTTGCCGGAAACGCAGGCGTACCAGCATCCACGCCACCAGGCCGGCGCCGGAAACGCACAGCACGATGAACCAACGGGTTTGCACGAATGAGGGAGGAATGTCGAAGACGAGCGTCGCACCGGCTTCGTTCCATACGCCGTCGTTGTTGGACGCGATCACCTGGAATCGATGCGGTCCGGGGACGAGATTCGTATAGAAGGCCTGGCGCCGCCCTTGCGCGTTCTGCCAACCCCCGTCGACGCCGTCGAGCTCGTACCGGTAACGGACTTTCTCCGCCATCGTCAGGCTCAGGCCGATGTAGTCGATGCGCACGGACGTCGTGCCATGTGGCAGGCGGAGTTCTGCTTGCGGCGCATAGGCCGTGTCTCCGACGCTGACCGATTCGATGAGCACGGGTGGCGGAGTCGTGTTTCGACGCAGGGCCTTGGGGTCGATCCAGTACAAGCCGATCGATGTACTGAACCAGAGCCTGCCATCGGTCCCCTCGACAACGGACGGCACAGGCAGAGTTCTCGCACTGCCCCCTTCCACGCCGTCCAGCACATCGAAGACCTGTGCGCGCACGCGATACAGCGGGTCGCGCATCGCACGAAGCGTCTCTGCTGCGGCGATGCGAACGATCCCGGCGCTGGTGTTGAGCCAGACGTCGCCGTCTGCGGTTTCCACGACGCCAGTGACGTTGGTGAAAGCCGGGCCGTCCTGGGGCTTCACATCGCGGAACCCGCTGCCGTCGAAGACGGCCAGTCCCAACTCTCCGCCCACCCAGACGCTGCCGCGTTTGCCGTAGATCGCCGTGACGTGCCCGACGGACAGTCGGGACGGACCCGAGAAGGTCCTGACGCTGTCGCCATCGAGAACGGCCACCTCCCCCTTCATGTAGCCGAACCACACGCGTTGCTTCGAGTCGGTCGCCAGGGTCAATGCACCGTCCGGCGGCATCGAGGCGATGCCGCCGCGTCGAGTCCAGACGCCGTCCTTCAGCCGATAGACACCCAATCTCTGGATCGAAATCCAGAGGGCGCCGATGCCGTCCTGGGCAATGCCTGCGATATGCTGCGCGTCCTTGTTTTCCGGGGCCGGCACGCGAACGAACTGTCCCGATGCCTGCCTCCACAGGCCCGCGCTGGACCCGAGCCAGACCGTTCCGTCGTTCGTGCGTGTCGCGGCCGTGACGAACCCGACGTCATCGACCCGCTCGAGCTTGCCCGCCTGAAGATGAAGGAGCGGCGACTGAAGCGAGCCGATCCACAAGTCGCCCTGCTCTGCCGCCGCGAGCGCGGGCATGTTGGGAATCTTGAGCCCCTGGGAATCCGGGGTGGTTCGCATGCGCTTGACGGTCGACTCGGAGAGGCGGCAAAGGCCGGCGAACGAGGCGAACCAGAGATTGCCTTCACGGTCTTCGAGCATCGGCGGATAGCCCAGCCCAGAGATCACGCCGTCTTTCTCCGAGAACGAGTCGGCAAGGTCTTCTGCCGGATCCCAGGAGGGGCCGGCGAGCTCTCCCGGTCGAGGCAGGCGTTGCAACTTGGCATGCCGGAAGAACCATAGGTTGCCGTCCCGATCGCCGCGCGCCCCGAAGCCCGAGGATCTGCCCCGGCCGCCCGGCTTGGTCTTGTGAAGCAGCAGGAGCCGGTCGTTGTAGAGATACCAGATCGAGCCGTCCAGCGTTTCGGCGATGCCCAGTGGCGTGAACTGCGCCGTGAGCGCGTCCGCAGCCGGCTGCACGGTCGACTCCTGAAAAGTCCTCGCTCCTCGGCGCAGAAAGAGCACCTTGCTGCGAGAGGCTGCCCAAAGCGTGCCCTCGCTGTCGACCATCAATTGATAGGTCCTGATGTCCGAATAGCCATCTGTCGACCCCATGGCTCGCCAGTGCGAATCCTCCAGACGCGCCACGCCCGTGTTGGTACCCGCCCAGACCACCCCGTCCGCATCCTCGGCGAAGGTGAAGACCGTGCCTTTCGGCAGGCCGTCACTTTCGGTGTAGACCGTGAGGTGGCCGTCCTTGAGGTAGCCCGCCCCTCCGTAGGTGAAGCCGATCCACAAGCCGCCGTAGGACGGCGTGAAAAGCACGTAGATATTCGGCGAGAAGACGCGATCGCTGTGCGGAAGTTCGACGTGTTCGAAGTGCAGGCCATCGAACCGGTACAGCCCTGCTCCGTTGGCCAACCAGAGATAACCATCGTTCGTCTGGGCGATGGACTGGATGGCGCTGGGAGATCCTTCCTTTGGCCCCCACGCCGTGTATCGGAGATCGCGTATGGCTCCGTCCTTGCTCAATGCCGAGGCGTCAGCGCAGCAGAAGAGCACCAGAAGCACACACCACGGCACGCACCCCAAGGATCGGCGCGTCTTTGTCACCAGGCCCGGTTTATCAGCCATATGGCCTCTCGCACCTTCTTGCGGCAACTCTATCGCCAAAGGCGTTTCAGGCCGACATCCTTCGACAGCGCCATCCCCGCGTTGCAGCGCTTGTCGACGAGGATCGCTCACTGCCACCAACCCTCGACAGGACAAAGAGGGTCAGCGCGCCTTTTGGGCAAGCTCCAGCACGGCACTCGCGAAAATCGTCGGTGACTCCTGTGGCAGGTTGTGGCCTGTCCCCGCGATGATTCGATGCTGTCTTTCGCCGGAGAATTTCGTCGCCGTCGACTTTCCGTCGGTCGCCGCCACGACCCCATCCGAGTCCCCGTCCATCGTGATGGTCGGCACGGTGATGACCGGCAGTGCAGCGAGCCGCTTCTCGAGCTCCGCGTAGGCGGGATGGCCCTCCGCATGACCCAGTCGGTGGCGGTAGGAGTGGATCGTGACCTCCACGTAGTCGGGGTTGTCGAACGACGCGGCGCTCCGGGCGAAGGTGGGTTCGTCGAAATGCCACGACGGCGAGTTCCGCTCCCACATGATTCGTGCGATGTCGCGTCGATTTGCCGTCAGGCCGGCCCTGCCGCGTTCGGTCAGGAAATAGAACTGGTACCAGAAGGCGGCCTCGACCTTGGCCGGGCTCGGCAGCGCCGCCTTGCCGATGTCCTGGATCAGGTAGCTGTTGACCGATACCAGCCCGGCGCAACGCTTCGGCCACAAGGCGGCAGCGACGCAGGCCGCCCTCCCGCCCCAGTCATAGCCGGCCAGTACAGCTTTCGGAATGTTCAGGGCGTCCATCAGGTCGACCACGTCGGCGCCGATGGCCGCCTGTTGCCCCGACCTGGGCGTGCCGCTGTCGAGAAAACGCGTCGATCCATGTCCTCGCAGGTGGGGAACGATCACCCTGCAGCCGCGAGCCGCGAGCCATGGCGCGACTTCCACGTAGCTGTGAATGTCGTAAGGCCAGCCGTGCAGCAGCAGCACGGGCAATCCGCCATCGGCTCCTGTCTCGTGATAGCCGACATCGAGAACGCCGGCCCGTACCTGGCGAATCGGCGCCAGCGATTGCGCCGCTCCTCCCTCGGCATTCGCGAACGTGCCCGTCATCATCATCTGCGCTGCAAACGCTCCTGAACCGGCGGCGGAAAGGAACGCTCTGCGCTGCAAACTTCTGGCCGAGAAATCCTGATCACTAGGGTGCATATCGCGTGAACACATAGTCGTGCCCCTTGACGTTGGCCGCATGGCAGGGAAAGCAGGTCCGATGCTGCGCCTCGTCGACGGCCTTGCCGTCGATGAACCTGCCGAATCCCCATCCTCCGGTGCTTGCGTATTTCTTCGAGTCCTTGACCATGATCTGCACCGTCGTCGCGTGGCCCGGGACGAAGGCTCCTTCGATCTCGGTCGACGGCACGTGCTTCCAGGCCAGCTTGGCGAGCACCGATCCGTCCGGGAAGGGAAGCGTGCCCTCGCGATAGGCCTTCATCGCGACCTCGTTTCCGAGGATGCCGCGCAGCTCATCCAGATTGCCCGCCTCATGCGACGGCGCAACCAACTCCCACTTGCGATACCCCGGGGGAATGGACACGCCGAATACCGGCGAGGCCGAGACACTTCCCGGGGCCACCTGCTGGGCAACTGCAATCGTCGCCATAAGGGCGACCGCAATGGAAGCGCCCAGGATCCTGAGGGTGTTGTCCATGGCTTCAGAGGTCTCGTCGATCGGGAATGTCGAAGCGCTCGGTGTGTCTTGCGATGACCCTGTGCACCGGGTCGGCCAGTTCGAACAGGACCTTGTGAGGGCCCGGAGGCAGACCCACCACGACCACCGTTTCGCCACTGGCGTCGATGAAATGCCACGGTGCATCGTCCACGGTGATATGGACATGACCGATGCGCGGCGAAACCTCGACGGCAGCCTTGCCGAACACGGGCACGAGTCTCAGGTTCTCGGCGCGGTACTGGATGAAGACGAGGCCTCGTGCCAGCGGCTCCGCGAGCGGCGCATCGACGATCAGCCCGGCCGCCGGTTCGTTCTCGATGGCGATGAGTGCCGAGGGACCCCGGACCTCCCGGGCGCTCCCGCTGAGATCATGCGTGACGGTTGAATCCATGGCTTGAGCGTAGAGGCTTCTGTATCTCGATCCAGACTCGAATGCCCGGCCGGGATGTACCCCCTCCGAGGCATGCGTGCGTGAATCTGATCTCTTGCGCACGCGGTGGCATCTCGGTACCGGCAGCGACTTCCACGACAAGGTCTTCGGCTGTCATTGCAAATCCTTCGCTTGTGCGACGGCATCAGACATTCAGGCACGCGTCGGCCTGAATGGCGCGTTGAAGGGGGACGAAGCCTCGGACGACGTTTGCGGGTTCTCTTTCATCCTCCATCCGGGACGCTGCGGCTCTGGCTCTTACCTCGCACAGGAGACCCCGCCTTTCGACGGCGGCAACGGCCTGAGTCCTGCTCTCGACCTGAAGCTTGTCGAACGTCGATTTGAGGTGTGACTTGACCGTGCCCACGGCGATTCCGAGCTTCCTGCTGATGGCCTTGTTGCAAAGGCCTTCGACGACGAGGCCGAGCACCTCTTCTTCCCTGCCTGTGAGCGCCTCTCCGGCAACGCTCTCGGCGAGCCTGGCTGTGACCTCCGGACTGAAAAAACGCATGCCCCTGTGCACGGCGCGTATGCCGGCGCAAAGCTCATCGAGAGGACAACCGGCGAGAAGATAGCCGCGCACTCCCTTCTCTACCGCCTTGCGAATCTCCCACTCGCGATCCGTGCTCGCGACGATGACGACCTTCGGCCTCCCGGCCGGTCCGCAACGGCGAACGATCTCTGCTGCCAGCGAGATGCCACCCGCGTGGTCGGCGACGACGATGTCGACGGCCGAGGCTCTTTCCGAATAGAGCATCCCGCGACTCCCGGCGAGGTAGTCGGCATCGTCGAGTACCTCTACGTCGGGACACCTGCCAAGGGCGAATGAAAGACCCGCCTGCGCAATTGGGTCTGGGTGAAGAACGAGAACCTTGATTCGATCGATAGCGGTCATGTTGACTCCGTAGGGTGGAAACACTCGACGTCTGGTCATGCCTTCAGCTCCGACCTGACCTGTTGGCACGGTATGGCGGGACACTCGTGCGTGAAAGCCCCAGATAGTTGGTTTTGGCCTTACCCGATCGGGTATGCGGCGTGAGGACGACCGGTATGAGCGGCACCGGCCGAGGCACGTCCCGACACTTTCGGGTGATCTGCCGATCGCCCGAAGTGATTGCAGTCCGTTCAGCTCGCGTCTGCCGGCTGGTGCCCCTTCGGTCGCACGGTCGAAGTCGGCCCACGAGGGATGCCTCGCTCCTGCACCGTGACTAAGGTTGCGTTGCGGCGAGTCCATCGACGAGCTGCTTCAACCAGTTCAAAGGACTCAAACCCATGAAGGCAAAGAAACTTGTCTCGGCGATGGCGCTGGCGGCGCTCTTCGCAACTCCTCTCGTGAGCCTGGCCGCCGAAGCTCACAAGGCCGGCGACTCGGCCACCGCAACGCGGGTGAGGTATCAAAAGGTCCGGGTGGACGGCGTCGAGGTCTTCTACCGCGAAGCCGGCCCGAAGAACGCGCCGGTACTCCTGCTGCTGCACGGCTTCCCGACGTCGTCGCAGATGTTCCGGGACCTGATTCCGCGCCTGGCCGATCGCTACCACGTGATCGCGCCCGACTACCCCGGCTACGGCTACAGCGACATGCCGGACCGCACGAAGTTCTCGTACACGTTCGCCAACTACACCGACGTCGTCGACAAGTTCACCGGCGCCATCGGCATCGACCGCTACGCGCTCTACGTCATGGACTACGGCGCGCCCATCGGCTACCGCCTCGCGGTGAAGCATCCGGAGCGGGTCACGGGTTTCATCGTGCAGAACGGCAACGCCTACGACGAGGGCCTGCTGGCTTTCTGGGATCCGATCAAGGCCTACTGGACGACAGGCGCATCAGCGGAGCGGGAGAACCTTCGCTGGCTGACGAAGCTCAAGGCGACCAACTGGCAATACACGAACGGCGCCAGGGACTTGACGCTGGTCGACCCGGACGCCTGGACGGTCGACCAGGCGCTCATGGAGCGGCCCGGCAATGCGGAGATCCAGCTCGATCTGCTCTACGACTACCGCACCAACGTGCCCCTCTATCCGCAGTTTCAGGCCTACTTCCGCGAGCATCAGCCGCCGATGCTGATCGTCTGGGGCAAGAACGACGACATCTTCCCGGCGGCTGGAGCGGTTCCCTATGCCCGAGACCTGCCGAAGGTCGAGACTCATATGCTGGATGCAGGCCATTTCGCGCTCGAGACGAATGGCGAGGAGATCGCTTCGGACATCCGGGCGTTCATGGAGAAGTCCGTCGTGCCGCGCATGACGAAGAACTGAGGAGGCTTCATGAGCCGGGCTTTCGCCGACATCGCTTTCACTCCGTCGGTGAAAGCGGCACAAACGCTCTATGGCAGCCGCCGATCCAACGAGGGTCTGGAGCGGACCTCGATCAGGAGCGACCAGCTCGGCGACCAGGAGCGGGCGTTCATCGAGGGCCGCGACAGCTTCTACCAGGCAACGGTCAGTGAAACGGGCTGGCCCTACGTCCAGTTCCGGGGCGGCCCAAAGGGATTCCTGAAGGTTCTCGACCCCGCAACTCTGGCCTTCGCCGACTTTCGTGGCAACGTGCAGTACCTGAGCGTAGGCAACATCAACGCGGATGGCCGGATCGCGCTGATCATGGTCGACTACCCGTCGGGTGGACGGCTGAAGATATGGGGCCGCGCGCGCATCGTTCATGAGAACGAGGATCCTGCGCTGTTGTCGGCACTGCACACCCCGGGCTATCGCGCAAAGACCGAGCGGGCGATCGTCATTGCGGTCGAGGCATTCGACTGGAATTGTCACCAGCACATCACTCCCCGTTTCACCGAGGAGGAGATTGCTGCGGCGACGGCTCCGTTGCGCCAGGAAATCGAAGCGCTTCGTCTTCGCGTGAGCCAGCTCTCCTCGAGCTGAGATGCTCGCAACCCCGGACCGGTGCCGGGGTTGCGGCACGGCCGCCGTCAGACCCCGGTGTAGACAAGCAGCGTGAAGAATGCCGGATCGATCAGGAACGTTCCGTACTCTGCGTCGAACGCGGCCGTCGGCCTGGCTGCGACCGCCTCGGCAACGGTCTTTCCCTGCTTCTTCAGTCGCGCCACGTTGTCACGGATAGCCACCAGCATGTCGCGAAACCGGACCAGCTTGGCGCGGTTCGACACCTCGCCGTGGCCGGGAACGATGATGGTCCGGTCGGTCGATGCGCCGATGCAGGCGTCGACCTCCTTGATCAGGCCGTTGATGCCGCCGCCCGCGTCGTAGTCGATGAAGGGATAGTGGCCGTTCCACCAGATGTCGCCGACCGCGAGCACGTCTGCCTGCTTGAAGTACACGATCGCGTCGGTATCGGTGTGGCCCGTGCCGACGTGTCGGATCGAAATCGACTCGCCCTCGAAGTCCATCGTCTTCTCGGTCTTGAAAGTCACCGTCGGCAGACCGCCTGCGGGCAGCGGCTTGAAGGTGTATCCCCATTCGATCACCCTCGTTCCCGACGTGACCCGCTTGAGGGTGTTCTCGTGCGCGATGATCGTCGCACCCAGGTCGTGAACCCACGGGTTGCCGTCGGTGTGATCCCAGTGATAGTGGGTGTTGATCAGGTACTTGATGGGCGCTGCGCTGATGCCGTTCAAGGCCGGTTCCAGCTTCGGCCGCGAAGACGCGATGCCGGCGTCGACGAGGAGCCTGCCCTTGGCGCCGGCCAGCACCGTGATGTTGCCGCCCGAACCCATCACGACGCTGATGTTGTCCCTAAGCGCTTGCACCGTGATGTGCGGGTCGGCGGCGTCGTCGTTGATGGTGAGCACGGGTGTGGTCAGCTCCGCTCGAGCGAGTTGAGGCGCCGAAGCGATGGACAGGACGGCGAGAGCCGGGGCGATGCCGCGGAGGCTCGCCGTGATTCGATTCTTGAAGTTCATGTGTGTTTCCCTCTGGGTTGAGATGTGCCGCTTCGGAGGCCCGTTGCCGCCCCGCCAGTGTTCGCGGCACCCCACTCCTTCGGCATCCCCCCAACGTTCACCGAAGAGCTGACACGCTAGGCCGGGGCCTCTCGCTCAAAGGCCCAGATCGCTCAGCGAGGCATGCTCGTCGGGTCTGCGGCCGAGCGGCCAGAAGAACTTTCGATCGCTTTCCTTCATCGGTGCGTCGTTGATGCAGGCGTATCGACGCCTCATCAGACCGTCGTCATCGAATTCCCAGTTCTCGTTGCCGTAGCTGCGATACCAGCCGCCCGAGTCGTCGTGCCACTCGTACGCGAACCTCACTGCGATCCGCGAGCCGTCGTGGGCCCAGAGCTCCTTGATGAGCCGGTAGTCCAGCTCCCGCTGCCACTTGCGTGCGAGGAAGGCTTCGATGTCCGTCCTTCCGTTCACGAACTCGGCGCGGTTTCGCCAGCGGCTGTCAGGGGTGTAGGCGAGGGCGACCCTGGCCGGGTCACAGGTGTTCCAGCCGTCCTCGGCCAGACGGACTTTCTGGATGGCGGTTTCGAGGGTGAAGGGAGGGCAAGGCGGGCGATTCATTTCTGCTTCCAGTGAGTGAGCGGAGCCTCGATGGTCTGCCGCTGCGGGTACAGCGCACCTGTCCAAAGGGACATGTTCGCCTGGACCTTACTGGCGTACTGCGAAGCGCTCGAGACTTCTAACGTTCGGTCTTCTCGGGGACGAGGCAGCGCACTGCGCGATGGGCGTCCCCGATGAATGATCAGAACGAGAAAACCATGTCCGACTTCATCAGACCCGATCCCCCCTCGCTCACCCGACGTTCAGCGTTGGTGGGCGGCTCAGCACTGCTGGCCTCGGCGGCGATTCCGTCGCTGGGGTATTCGCAGACTTTCCTGTCGAACCTTCCCTTCATCCACCGCAAAGGAGCGAACACCATGGGCACCGTGACCACCAAGGACGGCACCGAGATCTACTACAAGGACTGGGGCACCGGCCAACCGGTCGTCTTCAGCCACGGCTGGCCGCTCACGGCCGACGCCTTCGAAGACCAGATGTTCTTCCTTGCCCAACGCGGCTACCGCTGCATCGCCGCCGACCGGCGTGGTCATGGCCGCTCGAGCCAGCCCTGGGAAGGCAACGACCTCGATACCTACGCCGACGACCTGGCCGAGGTGGTCAAGAAGCTCGACCTGAAGGGCGCCATCCATGTCGGCCACTCGACAGGCGGCGGTGAGGTGACGCGCTACATCGGACGCCACGGCACCGGCCGGGTTTCGAAGGCGGTGCTGATCGGCGCGATCCCGCCGCTGATGGTGAAGACGCCGGCCAATCCGGGCGGAACGCCGATCGAGGAGTTCGACAAGATCAGGACAGCAGTGCGGGTCGACCGGTCGTCGTTCTGGCGCGAGCTCAGCATGCCGTTCTACAGCTACAACCGGCCCGGGGCGAAGGTATCCGAGGGCGTGCGCGAATCGTTCTGGCTCCAGAGCATGATGGCCGGCTTCCCGGCCTCTTACTTCTGCATCAAGGCGTTTTCCGAGACCGACCTCACCGAGGACCTCAAGCGATTCGACGTGCCGACGCTCGTCCTGCATGGCGACGACGACCAGATCGTGCCCTACAAGGACTCGGCCCTGCTGTCGTCGAAGATCATCAAGAACGCGACGCTGAAGATCTACGAGGGCGCGCCGCACGGCATGTGCACGACCCTGAAGGACCGCGTCAACGAAGAGCTGCTGGCCTTCATCAAGGGTTGATCAGATGTCAGCGAGCGTGACGTGCAATAGGCGATGGCACGTCACGCTCGCGGCCGATCGACCACCTGTCAAGGTCTGACCAGCGCCGGGTCCTCGTAGATCACCTCGCCATCGACGATCGTCAGCAGACTCGTCGTCTTCGGAAACTGCGCCAGAGGGACAGTCAGAAGGTCTTGGGACAGCACGGCGAGATCGGCGGCCATGCCGACGGCGATGCGACCCTTCAGGTTCTCCTGCCGCTCCGCGAAGGCGGCGCCAGACGTGTAGGCGGCGAGCGACTGCTCGCGCGTCAGTCCTTCCGCGGGCTGGCCCGGATACTGGATCGCAAGCATCATGTTCAGGAAGGGATTGGCTTCCGCGGGCCCCCCATCCGATCCGAAGGCCAGCACTATTCCGGCGGCCAGGAAGCTCTTCAAGAGCGCGGGGTGATCGATCATGGGGCGACCGTCGATCATCGGCAGCGCCAGGTGAGTGGGGTTTTGCACTACCACGATGCCGAGGCGGCGGACCTTCTCGAGCGTGTCAGGGCGGATGCCGTCGCCGTGCTCTATCCGCACCCGCTTCGGCCGCCATGCGTCGCCCGGCGCAATGCTCAGCATCGTGTCCAGGAGCCGGTCCGTCTCGGCATCGCCGACGGCGTGCAGTGCGAGTTGTGTCGGACGCTTCAAGCCGAGTTGCAGGATTTCGCGAAGTTGAGCGTCGGTGTAGTCGGAGCGGCCCCGCCAGCCCGGCCGGCCGGCGTACGCCTCGCGCTGAAACGCCCACTGTTCGATGGGTGAGCCGTCCAGCACCCACTTCGGTCCTTCGACCCGCACCCTCGGTGGTGCATGCGGCGTCGCGGCGTCGATGACGTTCCATGCGTCGACGATGTGTTGCGGGGAGGTCTCCCACGCGCCCCACGAATAGACGGTCCACTTCTGCGCGGGCTTCAGGCGAGCGAGCCCGGCCAGCGTCATGGGAACCGACTTGTCGCTGTTCATCAGATGGATCGATGTGACGCCCCAGCGCGCGTAGCGTTGCTCGGCCTCGCCGAAAGCCTGCGCCAGGAACTCGGGTGTCGCCGGCCGAATTCGCGGGCCGATCGTCTCGGCCGCCTCGTAGGCTCGTCCGTCCAGTCGGCCCCCTGCGTCCCGCCCCCACCAGCCGCCAAGCGGGTCGGCGACGTCTTCCGGGATGCCAAGACTGCGCAGACCCGCGCTGTTGACGATGCTGGTGTGACCCCAGAAGCCACGCAGGAAGACGGGCGTATCGGGCGCAGCCGCGTCCAGCGCTTCGCGCCAGTTGCGCTGATCGCGCGCGACCGACGGACCGACGTAGGCCGTGATCCAGGTTGTCTGCGTCTTGGCGGCGGCCGCGACGGCAGCGAGCGTCTCGTCCCCGGTCGGCCCGGGGAAGGGAAGACCCGGAAGGCGCAGCGGTGGCGTCGGGACGTTTTGAGCCAGATGGACGTGCGCCTCGATGAGTCCTGGAGTCACCAGGCGGCCGCCAGCATCGATGATTCGCGTGTCCGGACCGGCGAGCTTGCGAATCGCATCGTCGCTGCCGATGGCCAGGATCCGATGGTCTTCGATCGCCACCGCCGTGGCCTCGCTTCGCCCCGGCGTACCGGTGAATATCTTGGCATTGACCAGCAGCAATTCGGGGGCTGCGTTGGCCTCGTGTCCCGCCGTCGACAGGAGCATGGCCGCGCATGCCCACGCGAAGCGGTATCCGACAAGGTATGGTTGCTTTGCATTCATCGATCGTTCCTCGACGGTGCCCGATCGTGGAAATCTCGATCCACGGGAACCGAATCGCAGTAGAAAGGCGTCATGGGTTGCTCGTCCCGACAGAACGCCGAAGAATTGGCGACCGATCCCTTACGCCCGGATGTTTGTCCGGTCACATTGAGGAGGGCCACGATGTCGACACAGCGCTATCGCTTCGGCGCCTTCACGCTGAACGAGGGTCGTGCCAGCCTGCACCGCAGCGGGCAGGCCCTGGCGCTGCGGCCGAAGTGCTTCGACTTGCTCGTCTATCTGGTGACGCACCCCGGCCGAGTCCTGACGAAGGACGAGCTGCTCGCCGCGATCTGGCCTCGCCTGGTCGTCACCGAGGATTCGCTGATTCGCTGCGTCAGCGAAATCCGCGCCACGCTAGGCGCGGAGGGCGCGCCCTGGCTCAAGACGGTGCCCAGGCGCGGCTACCTGTTCGACGTCGCGGTGACAGCGCTGGCCGACGAAGAGGAGGAGGCACATGAACAAACTGCTCTATCACCGCCCTCTCCGCCTGCACCGGGCCGGTTCGAGCATCGCAGAGGGATCGGCATTGCCGTCGTGGCAGCGCTCCTGCTGACGTTGTCGGTCTCCTATTGGTTCTGGTCCCCGCGAAAGAGCCCGATCGCGCCTCGCCTGTCGCTCGTGGTCGTGCCATTCGTCGCGATGGGGACCGCAAACGCCCCCGGACCCACCCACGTGGCCGATGCCCTCAGCGAGGACCTGACGCTGGCGCTCGCGCGGCTGCCCGGCGCCACGGTCATTTCGTCCGCAAGCGCCTTCACCTACAGGGATCGGCCGGTCGATGTGAAGCGGCTTGGCAGCGATCTGGGCGTTCGCTATGTCGTCGACGGCAGCGTTGCCGCCAACGGCGACGCCTTTCGCATCAGCGCCCGGCTGATCGATACGCAAGACGCGCAGCTCCTCTGGTCGGATCAGTTCGAGGTCGCACCGGGCGAGTTGCCTCGAACCGAAGAGGCGGTCGTGACCCGGCTCGCCAATGCACTGGACGTCGAAACCGTCCGGGCAGACGTCCGGCGCAGTGCGGTGATGGCGCCGGCGAGCCTCGACGCCGAAGACTTCGCCATGCAATGCGATGCGGCGGCGGCTCATCAACAGGGCGAATCGGGCGCACCGAGCTACCAGCTGTGCGAGCGAGCGCTGCAGCTCGATCCGAACAACGTTCGTGCGCTGGTTCGGCTCGCCCTCTACTACGGTGACCGCGTCGAGCGGATGCAAACGCTGGATCGCGAGGCCGACCTGTCACGCGCGCGCGACTGGGTCGCGCGCGCGCTTCAGATCGATCCCAATCACTACGGCGCTCACTGCGCAAATGCGATCGTGTTGGGTGGCGAGCGACACGTCCGCGAGGCGATCGCGGAGGCGGAGCGCTGCCGGGCACTGAATCCGAGCCATGCGCGCGCGTACCGCATCCTCGCCACCCAGCACTTCTTCCTGGGGGAGCCCGAGCAGACGCTGGCGTACGTGGAGCATGGAATCCGCCTGAGCCCGCGCGATCCGTCCATGGGATCGTTCCTCCTCTTCAGGGGCTGGGCGCACCTCATGCTGCACCAGGACGACGAGGCGTTGACCTGGCTGCGGCAGGCATCGACGGCCTCCCCCGACTCTCCCTCCATCCTCGCGCCGCTGATATCGGTGCTCGCGTTGACCGGGCATGACGAGGAAGCGCGGGCCACACTGACGCGTTACCTGGGCTTGGAGCGCACGCGCGCCCGGACGATCGCGCAGTGGAAGGGTCAGCCCGACGGAAATGCTGCTTTCGAGCGCTTCGCCGAGAGATTCAAGAGCGGCTTGCGCCGGGCGGGAATGGCGGAAGGGTGATGTCCTCCAGCGATCGCGGACAACCTTGCGTCCGCGATCGCTATACCACCGAGGCCGTCAATCGCGCCAACAGCTCGACCATCAACGTGCGCTCCGCCTTGCTGAAGCATTGAAGTGCGGCCGCTTCGGCCTGCGTCAGCCGTCGACAGGCTTCGTTCACCAGCGACCTTCCGGCGGCGGTTGCATGCAGGTGTTGCCCGCGGCCGTCGCTCGAGCTGGGGTGGCGTTCGAGCAGCTGTCGGTGATGCAGGAAGTCGAGGCACTGGCTGACGCGCGGTCGGCTGACACCCAGCCCGCTCGCCACCTGCGCCGGCCCGATTCCGTCGTTCTCGCAGACGAGGGCGAGCAAGGAGAGCTCGGTGGCACGAATGTTCATCGGACGGCCGACCGCGCGGGCGAAAATGGCCCGCGTCACGCTCTCGGCCGAGGTCAGGTGAAATCCCAGCGACCGTCCCGGCGCTCCGGTCTCGAGCGGCGCGGCACCCTTCACAAGTGCATCTGTTCAAGCACCGCGCGACCCAGGGCACCGTACGGATTGGCCAGTGTCTCGATGACTTCGAAGTGGTTGTAGCCTTCGACGACGATGAGCTGGGCGGGTTTGCCGGCGGCCTGGACTGCAGCAGTGAATTCGCCCGCGCGGCGCCGAAACCAGGCCGTCTCGAGCGAGCCGACCGCGATGATGATCGGTGCGGTCAAGCGCTCGATTTGGCGGCCGACGCTCATCGCCTCTTCCGTCGAATCCGTGATGTTCAGCCGCGAGCCGCCCGACGACAGTCGAAGCGCTTTCAGGTCATAGGTGGTGCTGCAGCACAGGCCGCCCTTGAGCGTGTCGGCAGGCAGGCCGAATCGACCCCGCCACTCGGTCACGAGCAAGAGCGCGGCCAGCTCGCCGCCCGACGAATGTCCGCTGACGTAGATGCGATCCGGGTCGCCACCGAACTTGCCCGCGTTGCGGTGCACCCACGCCACCGAGCGCTGAACCTGGTCGAGGAGCGGCAACGGATCGCCGCCATGGTCCTGGGCACGAGAGAAGTCGGGGATCACGACGTGGGCGCCCGCGCGCACGAACATCTCTGCCATGAACGCGTACACCCGGGCGGTGCCCATGTTGAAAGCGCCGCCGTGGATGAAGACCTGGACCGGTGCGTTCGGCTTCGGTGTCGCGAACACGTCGAGCGTTTCTATCGGCGACGGCCCGTAGGCGAAGCGCCTCGGCTCACCGATGTGCGCTCGCACCGCATCCGCGTTGGTCGCCCAGCGGCGAGTCACGAGCGGCAGATTGGGCGAGGCCTTGACCACGTCGAAGGCGTCGTCGAGGTCCGCCTGGTCCAGGTCGAGGTAGACGAGCGAACCCCTGGCACGCGGCGGCGCGGTCTGGGCGGTCGCAGTCGCGGCCACGGCGACCGCTCCGCATGAGGTCAGCAGACGGCGGCGAGTGAAGCGGGCATCCATGAAGGCTCCTGTTTCGTGTCGGCGCCTATGATCGAAAAGGAATGGCCGGCCGTCATGAAGGAACCCGAAATGGACGCTGAAAGTTTGCCGAAAGAGCCTTCGACAGTGCGTTTCGGCCGCTTCGAGCTCGACCGCCAGCGCGGCGTGCTGCGTGCCGAGGGGACCGAGGTCGCTTTGCGGCCCAAGACCTTCGCGCTGTTGTCGTGCCTCGTCACGCGGGCTGGCCGACTGATCTCGAAGGCCGACCTGATGACTGCCGTCTGGCCCGGCATCGTCGTCACCGACGATTCACTCACCCAGTGCGTGAGCGAGTTGCGCGCAGCGCTCGGTGATCCTGGCCTTGTCCGCACCGTCGCGCGGCGAGGCTATCGGTTCGAAATGCCAGCCGTGCCGGATGGCCCGCCGTCTTCACGATCGTCCTCTCCTCGGGCCCGGCGCCGCGCTCTCGCGCTCGGCGCGTTTGCCGTCGGCGCGCCATTGCTGATCGGCTCGGGGTGGTGGTTCTGGCAGCGCCGACCGACGCCCTTTCACCTCGACGCTGCGTTCTCGCGCGAGCGCGCCGTGGCCATTCTTCCCTTCGTCGACACCGGCACGTCGCCGTCGCCCGCCCTTGCCGAAGCGGTCACGGAAGACGTCTCCATCGCTCTTGCGCGCATCCCTGACGTGCTGCTGTTCGCTGCTACCTCGACCGCGGCGGTGGCTGACGAGAGGGACGCCGCGAAGCGCCTGGGCGCGAGTCACGTCCTTGCCGGCAGTGTCGAAAGCCGCTCGGAGTCGGTCCTCATTCGTGCCCGGCTGCTCGATGCCAGCAGCGGCGCGATGCTGTGGAGCGATCGGTTCGACTATGCGGGCAATGCGCCATGGACCTGGCAACACGACATCGCACAGCGCATCGCCCAGTCGCTCGACGTCATGATGCGCGAGCCGCCGCGCGATGCCCGAAGCGACCGCCTGGACGCCGTCGCGGCAACGCGGCAAGCCATTCACCTCGCCATCCATGCCGGGACCCGCGCAGAGATCGTGAAGGCCCGCGCACTGCTGGAACAGGCCCTCGCTGCCGATCCGAACTCCGCCATCGCGCTCACCTTCTGGGCGTTTACCCACACTCAGCAGGTGATGCGGCACTGGAGCGAGGATCCGCAAGCTCAGGTCGCAGCCGCCTCGGCAGCGCTGGACCGCGCGTTCGCGTTGCGGCCCGACTATTGGCCCGTGCACTTCCACCGCAGCTTCGTGCTCTATCTGCAGGCGAGGATCGACGATGCGGCCCAGGCCTGCGAAACCGTCCTCACGCTCTGGCCGAACGAGCCGCACGCGTTGCAGCGTCTGGGGTTCTATCGCTTGCAGCAGGGTCGCCCCGGCGAGGTCGCGGCGCCGGTGAAACTCGCGCTGCACCTCAATCCGCTCGAGCCGACGCAAGTCGCGAGCGGGCATTTCTACCTGGGGATGGCTGCCTTCCACTTGCACCGCGACGACGAGGCCTACGCCGAAATGCGTCAGGCCGTGGCGGCCAATCCCCGGTTGCCATTTCCGCGCCAGTGGATGGCAGCGATAGACGCGCTGCACGGTCGCGAGGCGGACGCTCGCGTCCATCTCGCGTCATTTGAAGCCAGCCTGCGGGGCGAATCGGTGGCTCGATTAAAAGCGAACGAGAAGTCGGTGAGCGCCGCCTACCTGGAACAGCAGGACCGCTTCTACGCTGGCCTGCTGCAAGCAGGTATGTCAGCGGGATGATCCCTTGTCATGCGGCCTCGGCGCGCAAGCCAGAGGCTGTGACGTTGCTCCGAGGCGCCGGCTAGCTCGGGTTTCGGCAAATCTTCAGCGTTTCTTCAGGACTTGACCGTGGCGGTCGTGTCTCATGTCGCGGGCTCGACGCAAACGTCGCGCTCCCGACTCCAATGTGGGGGTCGCGCGATGCGACCCCGTGCATTTTCCCCTGGCCCGCAACGGCCAGGGTTTTTCTTCCAGCATGGTAGTGATCGCACGTTCCGGCGAGCGCAGCGATTCTGACCCGCCATGAACTTCCGAAAACCCGACGTTCGACACGTCGACTATCCTCGGCGCGCGACACTGAGCCGCACGCATCCCCGCCCCCCGAACAGCCTGGAATCGACATGTCCGACAAGAGTGCCCTTAGCCCTGAATTCGTCGCCGCGCAGAAGGAGCGCCTGCAAGCGTTGAAAGCGGAGCTTCTCGGCGCCGAAAGCGCCGCGCTGAAGGAGACGAACGAGCGTCGGGAGGCCGGCGCCGAGGCCGAGGAGTACGAGGACGCGGCACAGGCGATGGACCGCAAGGAGGTCCTGCAGGCCAAGCACGAAGTCGATCGGCCGCGCCTCGCCAACATCGATCGCGCCCTTCAGAAGATCGAGCTCGGCACGTATGGGATCTCCGACGCGAGCGGCAAGCCCATCCCGAAGAACCGGCTCGAGGCCTCGCCCGAGGCGGTGCTCACCGTCGAAGAGGCGGCTGCCCGCGAATAGCGCCTTCGATCAGCGGTTGCGTCGGTCGAGAGCGACCTGGGCGGCCGGGGCGACCTCAGCGAGACAAGGTCGCGCCGAGCCCCGCAGAGATGAGCGCCGTGCAGGCGAGCAGGGCTTGTCGCACCGTCCCCACCGGCACGGTGACGTCGCGCTGCTTCAGGTAGGGAACCGTCAACGCCGCCACGGCGCCCGCGCTGTGATCGAAGACCGGTGCGCAGAGATCGGTGACGCCGGTGGTGGTGTCGCTCGGCGCCATGTAGTGGCCTTGCGCGACGATCGCGGCCAGTTCCCTGCGCACGCGGGACGAAGACAGCGCGCGGGCGCTGTTGGCCAGCAACTCGGCGATGAGTTCGTCCTGCAGCGCCTTCGGCTGGAAGGCCGAGAGAACGCGCGACGATGCGCGGTCGGGTCGAAACGGGAAGTTGGCGCCTAGGCGGACGGCGAAGCCCATCGGCTCGGGGCTGTCGACCTGGGCGACGACCAGGATGCGGCGCGCGAAATGGATGACCAGGTGGTTCGACTGGCGGCACGTTGCCGCCAGCTCCTGCATGGCCGGCAGGGCGATGCTCAGCAGGCGCTTCAGCGGCGGGTGCTGGTGAGCAAGCTCGAACAGGCGCAGCGAGAGGCGATAGCTGCCGTTGGCGTGGCGCGTCAGATAGCCGCGCCGCTCGAGCACGCTCAGCATGCGGAACAGCTCGGGGGTCGAGCGCGCCAGGCGATGCGCGATGACGGCCTGTGACAGGCCGTCCTTCTCGGCGGCCAGCAGCTCGAGGATGTCGAGCCCCTTTTCCAGCGCCGGCGCGGTATAGGCGGCGTCTTGGTTCGCCGACGGGGCCGCTGAACGGCGGCTAGGGGAAACGACAGGGGACACGGCCGGGTTTTACATGCGAAACTGAGTTTCATCAATGAATGGAAGCCCGGCCACGGCGATTCGAGCTCGCGGCGGCCTGGAAGCAACAGGATGTCGACAGCCTTGTCCGACGCTCAGGTGGCGGCGTTCCGCGAGTGCGGCATCGTCCATCCGCTGCGCGCCGTGTCCGAGGCCGAAGCGGGCGTGCTGCACGCGCGCTACCAGACCGAGGCCGGCTTCCTGAAGGGCCGCAACAACCAGAAGCCGCACCTGCTCTTCACCTGGCTCGACGCCATCGTGCGCGATGCCCGCATCCTCGATGCCGTGGAGTCGCTGCACGGACCGAACCTGCTTTGCTGGGCGTCGCAATTCTTCGCCAAGCCGGCCGGCGACGCTGCCTACGTGAGCTGGCACCAGGACGCCACCTACTGGGGCCTGTCGTCGCCCGACGTGGTCACCGCCTGGGTGGCGCTCACGCCGAGCACGCGGGAGTCGGGCTGCATGCGGGTCGTGCCGGGTACGCACCGGGCGCAGGTGCCGCACGAAGACCGCTTCGACGACGCGAACCTGCTGTCCCGTGGCCAGGAGGTGGCCGTGGCGGTCGATCCCGAGACGGTGGTCGACGTCGTTCTGATGCCGGGCGAGATGTCGCTGCACCACGTGCTGCTCTTCCACGGCTCGGAGCCGAACCGGTCGAGCCAGCCGCGCATCGGCTTTGCGATCCGCTACGTGCCGACGCACGTACGACAGCTCTCGCCGATCCGCGACAGCGCCCTGCTCGTCCGCGGCCGCGACGACTTCG